>JAFZWX010000240.1 GCA_017617145.1 Treponema sp.
GATTTTTGGAGAAAACGTTTTTAATGAAACAGTAATGAAAGCAAGGCTTCCTAAAGAAACCTACAAACAGCTGATGAAAACAATCGAAGGCGGTGAAAAACTTGATTCTTCGGTTGCTACAGTTGTTGCAAATGCAATGAAAGATTGGGCCGTAGAAAAAGGTGCAACTCACTACACACACTGGTTCCAGCCGCTTACAGGTATTACTGCCGAAAAACACGACAGCTTTATCTGCCCTACAAGCGATGGAAAAGTTATCATGGAATTCAGCGGTAAAGAGCTCGTTCAGGGTGAACCAGATGCATCAAGCTTCCCAAGCGGCGGTATTCGTGCAACCTTTGAAGCACGCGGTTATACTGCCTGGGATCCTACAAGTTACGCCTTCATCAAAGACGGAACACTTTGTATTCCAACTGCTTTCTGTTCTTACACAGGCGAAGCACTCGATAAAAAGACTCCATTGCTTCGTTCAATGCAGGCAATCAGCAAGCAGGCAGTTCGTGTGCTCAAGCTTTTTGACGGCAACGAAAATGTTAAGAGCGTAAAAACAACAGTAGGACCGGAACAGGAATATTTCCTTGTAGATAAATCAGTTTACGATAAGCGCGAAGACTTAATTTATACAGGTCGTACACTTTTTGGTGCAAAAGCTCCAAAAGGTCAGGAACTTGAAGATCATTATTTTGGTATGATTAAGCCACGTGTTCAGGCATTTATGAAAGACTTGAATAAAGAACTATGGAAGCTTGGTATTCTTGCTAAAACAGAACATAACGAAGTTGCTCCGGCTCAGCATGAACTTGCACCAATCTTCAGTACTACAAACCTTGCCTGTGACCACAACCAGCTTACAATGGAAATGATGCGCAAGGTTGCAGCCCGTCACGGAATGGTTTGTCTTTTGCACGAAAAACCATTTGCAGGTGTAAACGGAAGCGGTAAGCACAACAACTGGTCAATCAGCACAAACACAGGAAAGAACCTTCTTGACCCTGGTGCTACTCCAGACCAGAATGCACAGTTCCTCCTCTTCCTTTGTGCAATCATCAAGGGTGTAGACGAGTATCAGGATTTGCTCCGTATTTCTGTTGCATCTGCCGGAAACGATCATCGTCTTGGAGCAAACGAGGCACCTCCAGCAATCATCTCAATTTTCTTGGGTGACGAGCTTAGCGAAATCCTTGAATGCATAGAGCAGGGTAAGCCTTATGGCAAGCATGAAAAAGAAAAAATGCAGATTGGTGTTACAGTTCTTCCAGACTTTAACAAGGATACAACAGATCGTAACCGTACATCTCCATTTGCATTTACAGGAAACAAATTTGAATTCCGTATGCTTGGTTCAAATGAATCAATTGCCTGTGCAAACGTTTTCTTAAACACAGTAGTTGCAGAAGAATTGAGTCAGTTTGCAGATATTCTTGAAAAATCAAAAGACTTCAAGGCAGACCTGCACGATCTTATTCTTAAGACAATTAAAGAACACAAAAGAATCATTTTCAACGGAAACGGCTATGATGATGCCTGGATTAAAGAAGCTGAAAAGCGCGGACTTCTAAATCTTAAGTCTACACCAGAAGCACTTCCACACATTCTTGATGAAAAGAACGTTAAGGTTTTTGAAAAGTTTGGAGTATACAGTAAGGTTGAACTAACAAGTCGTTATGAAATTCACAACGAAAACTATTCAAAGATTATCAACATCGAAGCAGATACAATGCTCGAAATGGCAAAGAAGGATATTCTTCCAACTGCAAGTAAATATGCAAATAAGCTTGCTGAAACTATCGGTTTGAAAAAAGCTGCATGCGGTGAATGCGACACAACTTATGAAAGCGAAATGCTTAAAAAAGTTTCTGCACTTACTTCATGCATATACAAAAAGACAAGTAACCTTGAAGAAGAAGTTCTTAAAGCAAAGGAAATTGCCGCCGAAGGTGATTCAGGAAAAACTGCTTTGTTCTACCGTGAACATGTTTTTGCAGCAATGAGTGCGCTTAGAGCTTGTGCCGATGAGCTTGAAGTTATTACTCCAAAAGAGCTCTGGCCATTCCCAAGCTACGGAGATTTGCTGTTTAGTGTAAGATAACCGGATTCATTCAGGTTTAAAGGACATACTTCTGTTTTTTGAAGGGTGTCCTTTCTTTATTTCAGTCATCTATGACATTGTCCTTTGATAAGGTGGATGTTATAATACCCATAAGAGTGTAAATGCAGGTCAAAATCTCAGGGATATCTGGAGCAGGCTATAACTCAACCAAAGTACAACCCGTCCGCCGCCACCTAAGGTGAAGATGATGAAGGCTATGTGCTTGATATTGGGAGTAAATAAATGATTTTAATAATTGAAAGCGTAATTCTGTGCGCAGTATTTACCTTGTTTGTTTTTGTTATGTCCAGGAATCCGATTAAGACTTTGTATAATTATCCGCCAAAGATTCAGGAAAGGGTAAAGTCGCTTGATGAATATAAGGACAAGATTCCCACTCAAAAAAAGAAGATTTCTGCAAAGCTTTTTGCCTGCCTTATTTTTGTTGCAGTTCTTAGTCTGATTTTAAGATTTGTGAACGGATACACTACCTTCCTGACAGCGTTTGGCTATGGTTTTTTGCTTTGGACTGTTGTAAACCTTTGGGACATGATTGTGCTTGATATCATCTGGTTTTGTCATGATCCTCATTTTGTTTTCAAAGGCACAGAAGACATGACCAAGGAATATCACAATTACTGGTTTCACATCAAAGGCTTTTTTATTGGCGAAACCCTGGCCTTAATAGTTTGCGCTCTTGCCGGGGTTGTAGTGCAGTTTGTTTTTTAATTTTCAGCTTTATCAGAATTTGTATTGTGCAAAAAAATGCACATTGCTTCTTTATTTGAATTCCTTCTGAACTGTCGCAAAATTTGCGACAGTTCTAACATATTGACAATCATCTATATATTCTATATATTTTTACACATAGATAACTATCTATGCGAGGTTATGTATGAAAGATTTAGAAATTGCTGTAATCTGCAAGGCTCTTGGAGATGAAAACCGTGTTCAGATTATAAAAATGCTTACGGGCGGTGAATTGTGTGCCTGTAGAATTCTTGATGCTTTTAATATTACTCAGCCAACACTTTCTCACCATATGAAGATTTTGACAGACTGTAGTCTTGTGAATTCCAGAAAAGAAGGGAAGTGGACTTATTATTCAATTAATTGTGAAAAGTTTTCGGACTTCAAAAATGCGATATCAGAGTTTACTTGTACCATCGCCACTCCAAAAAAA
>JAFZWX010000241.1 GCA_017617145.1 Treponema sp.
AATCATGCGGAGAGTTGTTGACTTACCGCATCCAGAAGGACCTACGAATACGCAGAATTCCTTGTCTTCAATAGTGATATTAGCATTGCTTACAGCACGAACACCGCCGTCGTAAACCTTACCAATACCTTTAAGTTCTACTTTAGCCATTTAATTGGCCTCCTAAAGGGTTATATTATTCTTTAATTTTACGATAGATTTGGGCAATAGTCAAACAGAATTTTCAGAATTCTTAAAATTTTCCGCTGTGGTGAGAAGAACCGGATGAATTTATGTGGGTTCCGCCGCCGGATGAGCTGGAAGAGGACTGAATTACCTGACGCACTACGGTATTGTGTGTGAACATATCCTTTTGAATCGGAATTTTTACGCTGTCCTGGGCTATAAAGTTTGAAGCAATTCGGGCTGTGTGGACTGACTTCATTCCAGATTTCATTGCCAGACAGGAGATTAGCGCTACGATAAAGCCGAAAATGAGGCCTGCGGCTATGGAAAGAGGCAGATTATGTTCCTTTATTCTTGTGCCTATATCTACCGGAGTACCTTGTGCTGCAGCGTCGAGAAAGCGGTCTACTCTATTAAGGTATGCGTCAAAGCCCTTGTACCAGCTGCCATTGCCAAAATAATCTAAAAAGGAATCGGCAAGCTTTGATTTTCCGTAGTCGGTAAAGGCGTAGTTGGCAAAGTCGCCGTGAGCCATTATGTCGTAGTCGCGTTCTTTCATGCTCATTATGAGGAGGATTCCGTCTCCTGAAGAGCCCACACCCTTAAGTTCATTGAAAAAATAATACTGTGCAAAGGCTTCTATTCCAAAGGCATCGCTGTAAATTTCGTAGTCATAGACAAAGTCGTCCATATTTTTTACGACTACAATGTAAACACCGCAGTTATATTGGTCGGATATATTGGCGGCACGTGTCTGGAGGTCTGAAAGTTCAACGTTGCTCAGGAGGCCACAGTCGTCGTGGATTAAAGAGTTTATACTCCAAATTGGAGAGATTAAGAGAAAAATAAGGATTGTAAAAAGAAGATGTATTTTTTTCATAAATCATTAAGCGGGGTTTTAGGGGTGCAACCCCTAGGCGAAGGGGGTAGACGCAACGCAGTGCGTCGAGGGGGAAGGCTTTCCCCCACACTATTTACTATTTACTATTTACTATTTACTATTCCCTATTCCCTATTCCCTGCTTTCTCCTCCTAAAAAAAGAAATAAACAATTGAAGTGACAATTGCAGCGACTATGGCTGTAATTCCAAAAAGGTATTTGCAAAAGCGGCCTTTGTCTATCGGCAGGTCGCCTACCATTTTACCGGTCTGACCGTTCATGGCAAAGATATAGTTCTTATCGCGCCATTTTGTTGAAAGCACCCACACCGGCATGAATGCATAAGTTACTTTGTCGTTCGCAATCCGCACCTTTTTATTTACTACATTTACTGTGTCGTAACCGCTCACGCTGTTTCTTATTTCGTCAACAGCTGTATTTTCGGCACGCACCTTTGCACGCTCGTAGCATTCTTCTGTAGAAACATCGTAAACTTCGGCAAAAAATCCGGGAAGATATGACGAAGTATAATCACGCAGATCTTCGTAATCAAAAGGCTCAATGGAATCCATAAGGGCATCATCCATTTTTTTGGAAGCATCTACACTTATTTTTTCAAAGCTCACTGTACCACCACGAGTTATGTTATAGTGAGAAGTTGTGATGATTTTTTCTTTTGAAGTATAATGAACTGCTGCACGAGTTCCTGTCATATCAAGCTGAACATCAACGTGACCATCGAAAAGCCAGAAGGGAACATAAATGCCTTTAATTTCTTCTATATGATTCTGCTGGGAGAAAACTTTTGGCAGCAGTTTTTTGCCCTTATAATGATTTTTAAGTGCATTAATTGCCGCCTGTTTTTCGAGTTTAAACGGAATGATTTTTTGTGGCATCTTTCCGCCGCTAAAGGCTTTGTGAACTACCTGATTGTTTCCGCAGTAAGGACAGCTTGTTGCAGCAGTAGTTTCGTCGCAGAAGAGCTGTGCACCGCAGGATGGACAGTTGTATTCAAAAAGTCCCTGAATGTCTGGAGAAGTAGTTTTTTCAGTAGAGGTAGAGGCATTTGTTTGAGTTCCGCTGCCCTGCTGACCATATTTTGCGTCAACTTGTTCTATAGAATAAGAACTTCCACAATAATCGCATTCAAGTTTGCCCGAGGCACCCACAAAATGAAGCGGGCCTCCACAAGCGGGACACTGATAATTTGCTGCACTCTGATTTATATTTGGCATTACACACCTGCTGGTCTAGGATTTCCGCATTCTGAGCAGAACTTTCCTTTATTTACTGCACCACAAGAACAGGTCCATTCTGCAGGAAGAGGTTTTGGCTGCCCGCATTCAGAACAGAATTTGCCTGTATTTACAACTCCGCAGGAACAAGTCCAGGAAGCAGCAGTTGACTGTGGTTGAACTGACTGGGATGTCTGCTGTGGCTGTGCTTGTTGTGCTGCCCCACCCATCTGATAAAGGCTCTGTGCATTTACGCCACCTGCCTGCTGTGCCATTCCCATTCCCATAAAGGCCATGGCTGCACCGTTTGTATTTCCTGCGGCAGTTTTCATTGCTTCTGCCTGAGCACCAACTAAGTGAGCAGCGGCACGTGTAGGATCCATAAATGCTGCATCGCGCTGGAGGCCTTTAAGCATCTGTTCATCTTCTTCGGAAGCCTTAATTGAAGAAACCCCTACAACCTGAATCTGAATACCACGTCGTTCTGTCCATTTTTGAGTAAGTTCTGTGCGAAGTGCATCGGCTAATTCTGTTGTATGAGCCGGAACAGAAGAATAACGGATTCCCATTTCGCTTATTCTTGCAAAAGCCGGCTGGAGTGCAGTCAAAAGTTCAGACCTTAGCTGGCCTTCCATATTTTCGCGCACAAATTCTTCATCTACGTTGCCACAGACATTTGTATAAAATACTACAGGATCTGTAATTCTAAAACTGTATTCACCAAAGCAGGAAACTGAAACATCAATATCAATTCCAGCCCTCTGATCTACAACACGGAAAGGAACAGGCTGTGGGGTACCGTATTTATTACCCATAATTTCCTTTGTGTTGATATAATATACTTTCTGAGTTTTTGGAGCTTCACCGCCAAAGGTAAAACGCTTACCGATATTTTTGAAGGATTCAATGAGCCCGTTTCCAAAGCCGCCTGCAAAAACAGAAGGTTCGGTAGAAGCATCGTATTTGTATTCGCCTGGTTCTGCACAGACATCTACAACCTTGCCCTGCTCTACAATGAGCATGCACTGTCCGTCGGCAACTGCAATTACAGAGCCCTGAGTGATAATATTTTCGTCACCCTTTGTGTTGCTAGAACGGCCGCTGGTCTTTTTCTGACCGCGTTTGCAAAGAACATTTGCAGGTAATGCGTCGCAGTAAAAATACTCTTTCCACTGGTCGGCAAGTACACCGCCTGTTGCACCAACGATTGCTTTAATAAGTCCCATTAATATCCTCCTAATCCACCTACTTTAACCTGGAAGTGGCTGAATTCCATACTGAAGCTTGCGCGGCCTTGTGTAGCGGAACGCAAGTTTGTTGTAAATCCAAACATATTTGCCATTGGGGCCTGGGCGTGAATTACGTCTCCTGTTGGTTTTGAATCCTGGCCCATAATGCTGCCACCACGCTGACTCAACTGGCTTGAAGCAGGTCCAACAAATTCCTTTGGACATGAAATATCTACATTCATAACAGGCTCTAAGATTTCCGGGCCTGCGGCATTACAAGCTTTATCAAAAACCTGAGCAGCACATGCTTCAAAAGCAAACGGTGTACTTGTCAATTCGTTGTAAACAATATTAGTTACTTTTACACCAACTTCAGTACAAGGGTAACCGTAATTTATTCCAGAATCAAGTGCATTCTTAAAGCCTTCGCGGATTGCTTCAATAATTTCATCAGGGATTTCGGCATAGCGGCAAGTGATATCAACAGTATTGCTTTCACCCTTCGCAAGTCGTTCAACAGAAATTGTTAGTCCTGCAGTATTTTCTTTACCGCCAAGTACACGGCTGTATTCTTCGGATGCTTCTCCGCTTCCACTTACAGATTCACGGTAAGTAACCTGTGGAGCACCAACATTGCATTTTACTCCAAAATCATCACGCATGCGGGTAACAAGAACATCAAGATGAAGCTCGCCCATTCCGCTGATAATAAGCTGACCGGTTTCTGCATCTTCATGCGAAGTAAAGGTCGGGTCTTCCTGGCTCAGGATTTTTAAGGTTTCTGTCATCTTGTCTTTTTCGCTCATACTTTCCGGTTCAAGTGCAACAGAAATTACAGGCTGAGGGAAAACAGGCTGCTCCAGCAAAACATTGAATGCTTCGGTTCCAATGGTATCGCCAGTCTGTGCAAACTTAAGACCAATAAAAACTGCAATGTCACCGGCAGCCAAACTGTCAATTGCATCAGATTTATTTGCGTGCATACGAAGGATTCTGTTTACACGTTCGCGTTTCTTCTTATTAATATTGTAGATTTGTGTACCTGTTGCAATTTTTCCTGAGTACATGCGCACATAACAAAGTGGTCCCATTTCGCGGTCGTACTGAATTTTAAATACAAGTCCGCAAGGCATTTTTGAAGGATCGCATGGTATTTCAATATCTTCCTGCTGATCTTTTTTGATTTTCAAGCCTTTTGCTGGTGGTACATCGGTTGGACACGGAAGATAATCAACAACAGCATCAATAAGCGGCTGAACTCCCTGATTGTGGCGTGCACTTCCCATTACAAACGGAACATAACTGCGGGCAATTGTACCCTTCCGGATTGCGGCCTTAAGCTGTTCAATACTGATTTCTTTTCCGTCAAGGTAAAGTTCCATAAGTGCGTCGTCTGCACCGGCAACTGTTTCAACTAATTTTTCACGCCATTCGTTTGCGGCATCAAGGCGGCTGGCATCAATTTCACTTGTTGTAATTGTTTCACCTTCGTCTTCGGCACTCCAGCGTAATTCCTTCATATTTAAAAGGTCAATTACACCTTCAAATTCAGGACCTTCGCCAATCGGGATCTGGAGCGCAAGAGTTTCAACTCCAAACTTTTCATGAACATCATTCATTGAACCAAAAAAATCTGCCCCTATGCGGTCCATTTTGTTCATAAAGCAAAGACGCGGAACACTAAACTCATCTGCCTGTTTCCAAACAGTTTCGGTCTGAGGCTGAACACCATCAACGGCACAAATAACAGCAACAGCACCGTCCAATACGCGCAAAGAACGCTCAACTTCTGCAGTAAAGTCTACGTGGCCCGGGGTGTCAATAATATTTATCTGATGATCGCGCCAGTAAGTAGTAGTAGCGGCAGAACAGATTGTAATTCCACGCTCCTGCTCCTGCTGCATCCAGTCCATAGTAGCCTGACCGTCATCAATTTCACCGATTTTATGGATTTTTCCTGTATAATAAAGGATTCGTTCTGTAGTAGTAGTTTTACCAGCATCGATATGCGCCATGATACCGATGTTTCTCATTTTATCTAGAGACATTTTCAAACCTCAATTTATCTAAAAGAATAAAAAAATACTCCCGCAAAGATTCGTATTTTTTTTATTATAATGTATTATTGTAGATTTGAAAATATATAGATATTTAAGATTGATATATGAATAGATTATGAAAAACAGCGGAGTGTGGGTTCTGGCTTTGCGGAACGCCCTCTTCGTTTAGTGGAGCAAAGTCAGGTTCCACACGTGAGCTGTTTTTCATTACATGAATGCATTTTACAAATCCTGAATATTTACAAATTCAAAGCCGCTATCAAGAAGTGCGCAGATAAGTAAATCAAGATAATTGTAAAGTGGTTCTGTTCGTGCGCCTTGTGCAAAGCCAACACTAACCGGCACTACTCCACCACCAATTTTCGTAAGTGTACTGCAGTAATCCTGGATAATCTGTTCTGGTTTTGTATCTTTATCGAGCAGTTCAGAATCGTTGAGGCGACTGTAAGAAACTACAGTTTCATATCCGGCAGTTTTAGCATACTTTATTATATCGTTATTTACTGAATAATATGGAGCATGCCAGTATAAAGAAAGTTCTGTATCTGTACAGGTATAAAATTCATCTTCATTACGTGCAAGTCCACGACGGATAAATTCTTCATCTACAACAAACGGATTATTTACCAGGTCGGTCTGACTAAAGAACATCGATGCTGTCTGATATCCGTTGAGAACTATCTGCTTTGTTTCAGAAGGATAACGACGAACAAATTCTCCATTTATAAAAAAGGTTCCAGGTACATTATATTTTTTTAATATTGAAAGAATTTCTGAAAGTCCGTCTGCATTATCATAAGCATCAAAAATCAATGCTGCCTTTTTTGGTGCCGCAACCTTTGTTACACTTTCTTCATACAAAGCTTTTGTAACTGCTTTTTTACTCAAGGTTCGTACAAAAAGTGCATTTTCATAAAGACTATTTGCTGTTGTTCCTGTAAAAATTCTGTATCGCCCATTCTGACTTTTTGCATTTGCACTTGCGACCGATGTTTTTTTCCAGGTTTTCTTTTCATCATTATATTTATAATAATTTGAAGAACCAGTGTCTGCTACGATTGTATCTTCATTGCCTTCCCAATAACCGGCAACTGCAGAAGAAAGCATTATAACTTCATTTGTATTTGAAAGAAGATTCCATTTGCGGACAGTTTTTTCTCCACCAACATAAATTACATTTCTATTAACCCAGATTGCAGAAACAATTTTTTCGCCCAAAAGCTCTGCAACCCGCTGCCAGTTGTTTATATCATAAACATAAATTGCAGCACCTGCATAAAAAGCAACTTTTGTTCCATCAGGAGAAATAAAAGGTTTACCGGAATCTTCAATTTCAAGAACCTGTGTAGTTTTAGTTCCAAGCTTATAAACGGCACCCTTTTCTTTACTGCCATCATATGGGAGTTTTTCGAGCCAAAGCACAGGCTGATCATTAGAATCCCAGAATACAAAATAATCTATAAGAGAAGCATTTGAATCTGTGTAAGGACGTGAATAAACAACATCCATATAATCACAGGAATGTTTTTGATTTTGAAGCTTAAGATATGTAAAAAGCTTATTATTCTGAACAATTACAAACGATTTTGCAGAACTGTTTACACTAAAACGGTCACTTGCAGAATTAAACTGACTTGGAAGACGACCTATTGCCTTACCTTGTCCAATAATTCCAGAATAAAGTCCAAGAGTGTACAGTTCCTTTGAATTAATCTGATAAACTAAATAATCATCTATATAAATAAGCGACTTTTCGCTGGACCAGTTTACTGCATTGATTGTACCGCGTCCAATTTTACGGTATTTTTCATCCATTTCAACCTTGCGGAGAACTGCTTCCGGGTTACAAAAATAAAGAGAACCTTCTTTTTCATAAATCAAGATTGTTCCATCCGGCGACCATTTAACAGGAAGGCTTTTATAACTTTGACGAACACTTTCGCACAAAACAGCAGATTTACCAGTCTGAACATTTTGAATTACAAGAGTACCTGTAGAAAGAGAATACTTTTCTATTTTAACAAGCCAATTTCCATCTGAACTGATAGAATATGGTGAAACTGGAAGTGAGTTTACAGGTATACCGTCATTTTTTTCAGACCAATAAAAGGAATCGGCTTTAGTGTTGTAACGGCCTGTTCCGTAGCGGTTACGAATCTGCAGTACTGTTCCATCTTCCAATAACTCCATCTGTTCCGGATAACAAGTTAGAAGCTCTGGAGTTTTTTCACTTGCACCATCTACAAGCTTTGAATAGAACAGTGAGCTGTAAGCATTTGTTCCCGGCATATTCTGGCTTAAAGAAAAAAGAACTTCATCATTCGAATTTAAATCAAAAGTGCCAAAAGAAATTTTTGCCGACAATGACAATGTTATACAGAATAATAAACTAATCAGGCAAAATAGTTTTTTCATGTAAAAAACTCCATAATAAAAGATTCCCATGTCAAGCACGGGAATGACGCGGTCTATTTATGCATCTCCGCACTTAAAACCAGTACCGAAAGCTCCTGTTCCAAATCTTCAAGCTCGCGCTCCATTTTGTACAACTGCTTTCGTCTGACATCCTTTCTGTCTTCCTCGTAATGATTCATCATCATTTCCAGCGATTCTTTGTCTTCAGAACCAGAAACTCTGGAAACACCACACCAAGGGCAATACAAGTAATCCTTATTAAGAGTACGACCGCACCCTTTGCAAACACTAATATTATACATTTTTTTCACCTATTTTTTAAGTACCGTCATCGGGTCTATTCTATTTCCGTTTTTATAAACCATAAAATGCAGGTGTGGGCCTGTAGAGTATCCTGTAGAACCTACAAGTCCTATTTTTGTTCCCTGTGTTACATGCTGACCTTTTGTCGCTATTGTTTTGGACATATGTGCATATAAGGTCTGATAACCGTTTCCATGGTTTATGATGATATAGTTTCCGTAAGTACGGTTATATCCAACATCAGCAATTTTACCGCTCATGGCAGCAAGAATAGGTGTTCCTTCAGGGCAGGCCATATCGGTTCCTGTATGGAATGACTGAACGCCGGTAAAAGGATCTGCGCGCCAGCCATAAGGAGAACTCCAGCGGAAGCTTGCAGAAATAGGGAGTATAAAAAGCTCACCCATTCTTGACTGAAGAGTTTTCTGGTCAAGACCAACTCCCGGCAAAAAGAGCTGCTGCCCTACTGTAAGAGTTTCTGTTGTAAGTTCGTTTACATCAAGAAGGTTTTCAAGTTTGATATTGTTTTCAGTAGCGATTTTTTGAAGCGAGTCGCCTGATTTTACTGTATAAATAATTCCATCAATTGAAGGAATCTTAAGCTTCTGCCCTGCACCCAACTGACGAACATTTCCAATATCATTTACAGAAATCAGTGTAGAAATATTTGTGAGTCCAAATTTCTTAGCAATTCCACTAATTGTGTCGCCGCTTTTTACTTTATATGTCTGATATTCTACCGGCTGAGAAAGAAGGCTTGCCGAAATTGCCGCACCACTACTGTCGGTAATAAGTCCGTTTTCATCAACATCACTTGTAAGCTCAAGAGCAAAGTTTTTCATGAGTGTATCAAGAGAATCAATATCGAAGGAATCTTCGGCATTAAGAGTTATGATTTTTGTATGGCTCAAGGTGTAATCGGTTACAAAAAAAGCTGCTATACCTAGCCCCGCAATACCAATTACTACAAATAACGAAATCACAATTGTTTTTATGTTTCTGACAATAAGGCTGCCAAAATCGGAAATACCTTGTCCCAGTGTTGCTACACAACCTTTTACAGTTAACTCTTTATGTACTTTTCCTGCCTTAAAAATATGCTTTTCTGAAGGATATGTATATGCAAAAGAAACTGAACTATAACTTTTATGACGGACTGGAAACGTTAATGCCCGCTTTTTTTTCGATTGTTGTACAAAACTGATTATTTCCATACTTGTCTATCGGCCAAAATAAGAGTATAGTTTAAATGTATTTATTCTGGTTTGGGCGGGACAAATTGAATTCATTTTTTAAAAATAGAAGATTGATTGTTTTTTTCTCATTTTGCGGAATTCTTGTAATAGCAATTTTAACTGCATATTTAAAGCTTGCGATTCAACCTGCTGCTCCGAAACCTCAGAATGAACCTGTTATTGAACGAGGTTCCATTGTAGACCGCTCTGGTTTTCCTCTTGCAGTTCAAACAAACTTTTATCGTGTTGGTGTAAGTACTAAAGATATTAAAAATCCTGAAGCTTTTAGTAAAAATCTTGCTCCTGTACTTGGTGTTTCAGAAGAAGAACTTTTTGCACGAGTTGATAAAAAACGTGAATATGTTATTTTAAAGAAAAAAGCCTCTCAAACAGAATATGAAGAAATAAGTCAGAAAACAAAAGAATGCGGATATAATTATGTCAGTTATGAAAAGCTCCCTGGTCGAGTTTATCCTAACGGTGCTCTTGCCTCTCAATTAATTGGTTATATGGGTGATGAAGGTACAGGACTTGCAGGAATTGAATTTTCACAACAGGGCATTCTCTACCCCGAAGTTGATAAAACTCTTGAAACTCCTGAACAAGGTAAAAATATATACCTTACTATAGATGCAAACCTTCAATATAAACTTGAACAGATTGCATACAAAACAATGGAAACTACTCAGGCAGAAAGCATGATGCTGCTGGCGGCAGATTCACGAACAGGAGAAATTCTTTCATATATAAGCCTTCCTTCTGCAAACCTTAATGAATATGGAAGTTCAACTTCGGCAGAACGCACAAACAAACCCGCTGCCGATGCTTATGAACCAGGTTCGGTTTTCAAAATCTTCACTCTTGGAATTGTTTTTGACGAAGGTGCTATAAATCCTAATGACAGTTTTTTGTGTGATGGAGTTTATGAACATAAAATTCCAGGCGGTGAAACTATAAAAATCAAATGTCTGGAAAATCATGGGTGGCTTACTCCACGCGAAGGATTGAAATATTCCTGTAATGATGTTCTTGGGCAGATTAGTGACAGGATTAGCGAAGACACATTTATTGCAAGAATACGCCAGCTTGGGTTTGGACAGAGAACCGGTATTGAACTGAGCGGTGAAACAACTGGTATTGTAAAAGATCGTGACAGTAAAAGCTGGTCTGCACGTTCTAAGCCAACAATTGCAATTGGACAGGAAATAAGCGTTTCGGCACTTCAAATGGTACAGGCTGCTACTGCAATTGCAAACGGTGGTGTTCCTGTAAAACTTACTGTAATTCATAAAATAACAGATAAAGAAGGAACTGTTCTTTACGAACATGAGCCTGAATATAAAAACCGTGTATTCAAAGAAACTACTGCAGAATATGTTTTGAGCTGTATGGAAACAACTGCAACAACAGGTACCGGTGCTCGTGCAAATATCGGTGACGTTCCTATTGGTGTAAAAACCGGTACAGCACAAATGGCCGATAAAGAGAACGGCGGCTATAGCGAAACAGACTTTCTTTCGAGCTGTCTTGCAATTTTCCCTGTTGATGAACCCGAAATTGTTCTTTACATTGTAGTAGAAAAAGCAAAAGGCGAAACTTACGGCGGACGAATTGTTGCCCCCGTTATTGCAGAAGCAGCAGATACAATAATTGATTATATGGGAATGAGCAGAGGAAAGGCATCTTCTGTAGAACACAACGGTGTTATTACAATTCCGAACACAAAAGATATTACAATAGGCTCTCTCACCCCTGATTTTACAGGTTTTTCTAAAAAAGATTTGCTTCCGCTTATGGAACAGTCAAAAGGAAAACTTAACATCAACGGAAGCGGCTGGGTAACGAGTCAGAATCCTGAACCAGGAACCCCGCTTACGGAGAATACAATAATTGAACTCTATCTGGAATAAAAACATTCAAGCATTCAAAACAAGGTTTCCCGCTCTTGCAGAATTTTATAAGGATATTATTCAAGATATCAATATAAACGGCGAAGCAAAGGGTGCTTTTTCTTTCTGGAAAATAATAGCTGCAAAAAATGGAAATATTACTGCACAAATAGACAAAATGCTTCTTCATTCTTCATATAATCCCGAACACGAAGGTCAAACTACCGCAGAGCAGCTTGCTTCTAAGAACAAAGAAACAGTAATTTTTATGGGCGCTGGTCTTGGCTGGCAAATTTGTTCCCTTGCACGAATGATTAATGAAAGTGTAAATAAGAAAACTTCTGTTGTCTGCCCCGTAAAAAAGCTTGTCCTGATTGAACCAGACCCTTTCCATTTTTTTGGAGCCCTTTATTACATCGACTGGTCTTCTGTTTTTGAAGTTGGTCCACTTGTAATTGCTTTAGGTTGCCCTGCAGACTCTATTATTCCTCTTCTGGAAGGAAATAATATTAATACAGGAAACTCTGGTGTCAGCGCCGCGTATGTTTATGCAATTCCGGCTTTTATTCAACACGCACGGCCTTATTTTGATTCTGTAATTGCTCTGATTGAACGCAATCGTAGTAAAAATGATATTAATGCCGCAACTTATAAAAAGTTTGAAAAGTTATGGATTCATAATTCTTTAAAAAATATCCCGTATATTGGCGAATGCAGAACCTTAAATGCTTTTGTCCGTGAATTTTTACAGAACTCTGGCGAAAAAATTACAAGTTTTGTTCTTGTTGCTGCAGGCGCTTCTTTAGAAACACTTTTACCACAGATGGCAGAAATAAAAAAAAGAGCTGTGATTGTTTGTGTTGAAACGGCGCTTCATGCATTATTGAGAACCGGTGTAGAACCAGATTTTATTGTAATAACAGACCCTCAGTATTATGCCTATAAGCATATTGCAGGTCTGGAATCTCCTTCAAGCGTACTTGTATGCCCTCTTAGTGTTTATCCTTCTGTATTCCATTTTAAGTGCCGCGAAATTGTTCTATGCTCAGAAATGTTCCCTATAAGCGGATATTTTGAAAAGCAGCTTGGAGCTTTTGGAGATTTAGGAGCCGGAGGTTCTGTTGCAAGTTCCGCCTGGAATTTATGCAGACTTTTGGGAGCAAAATCTATTTATTTTGCCGGATTAGACCTTTCTTATACAGGAAAACAGACACATATTAAAGGAAGCAGCGCAGAACAGAACTTTCATATTAAAGCAGACAGAGTTGGAACTCTCCAGAAACAAAGTACCGCTTCTATGTTCAGTGCTGTTCCCGAAAAAGCAAAAGCTTATGACGGAAGCACAGTTCTAACCGATGCACGTATGAAAATGTTTGCCTGGTGGTTTGAAAGTAAAATTGCCTCCTGTAAAGATGTAAAAAATTATACTTTAAGTGCAGCAAGCATGAAGATTCCTGGAGTAACCGTGGTTCCTGAAGTACACACCGGGGTCCCTGAGCTTGTCGAAGGGCCACTTATAGAACGAATGAATTTAAATAACGGAGCTTCCACAGGCTCAGGAACAGTAGATATCTCTTCCTTCCTTGCAGATCTGAACACGCTTGCCTCTTTAATAAATCAAGCTGTAGAAAAATGTATAATTGCAGGTCCAAACCTTCAAAACGAGCTTTCTATAATAGAACAAAAGATTGCAGAATCCCCGCTGGAACAAATTGTTGCACTTGCACGGCCTGTAACTGATGACATTCTTCAAATGTACACCTCACTGCAAAAAACAATGAATATTTATCTTCAAAATATTCCTTCTTAATGATACAATCATTTTATGAGCAATAAAAAAACAGTTTACATTCTCGATAGCTATGGACTTATTTTCCGCTGCTACTTTGCATTTATAAACCGACCGCTTACAAATTCCCGTGGTGAAAATGTAAGTGCGCTTTTTGGATTTTTCAGAAACCTTCACTGGATTTTACAGCATTACAAACCAGAATACGTTTTTGCTGCGATGGATTCTAAAACAAAAACTTTCCGCCATGAAATGTATCCTGAGTACAAGGCAACACGCAACAAAACCCCCGAAGATCTTCATGCCCAGATTCCCTGGATCTGCGAAATTCTTGAAACCCTAGGCATTCCGACACTTCAATGCGACGGCTACGAAGCTGATGATATAATTGCAACTGTAGCGAAAAAATGCGCTGAACAAGGAACAGAATGTAAAATTCTTTCCGGCGACAAAGACCTCATGCAGTTAGTGGATTCTAACACTCTTATCTTAAAACCTGAGTCTGGTGCACAAACCTGGAAGCTTACCGATTCAAATGGAGTTGCTGCCGAATGGGGCGTTACTCCTGCTCAGCTTCTGGACCTTCTTAGTCTTTACGGAGATACAGCCGACAATGTTCCTGGTGTTCACGGTGTTGGTGTAAAAACTGCCGCTAAGCTTCTTACAGATTATGCCGACCTAGATGGAATCTACAATCATATAGAAGAAATAAAAGGCGCCCTTAAACAAAAACTCATTGATGGTAAAGAAAATGCATACTTCAGCCAGAAGTTAATCCGTCTTTGCAATGAAGTTCCGTGCCCTCAAATTGACGCTGCCCTTAATGCACAGCCGCAGGTTTATAATTATAAGGCCGCTGCCGAAAAATTGTCGTCGTATGGAGCATATGCTGTTGCTAAGAGTTATGCGGAGTTAGGTTTAGGAGGGGGAAGTCTCCCCCTCGGCTCAGCCGGCTCGTCTTCGCCTACCCCTTCTAACGGGGGACACCCCCGTAACGCCCCCGTTGCTGGAACTAATTACGGCCCTTCGAGCCCTTCGACAGGCTCAGGGACCGTGGGGACCGCGGAAATTCTGGATATAAAACAAAACGACACTTCCGCCTACAAAGCCATCACAGACCTTGCAGACTTAGAAAAATATATCTCAACTTTCTTAAATCAAAAATCTGCCAGCAAAAAACTCATTGCCTACGACAGCGAAACAACTTCACTCGACACGTTCAACTGCCGTATTCTGGGTTTCAGCTTGTGCTACGAAGAAGGTAAAGCAGTTTACATTCCGCTTGCACAGGAATCAGAAGGACTTTTTGGCGACGACGACTATATTTCTAAAGAAGATGCTTACACACAACTGGCACGCATTTTTAATGACACAACAATCACAGTCATAATGCACAACGCAAAGTTTGACCTTAAGGTTTTGTATAACACAGGCTTTGACAAATACAGTAAGTTTTTCACTAATTCACAAATAACAGGCTGCAAGATTTACGACACAATGGTAACTGCCTGGCTTACCAATCCGGAACGAACAGGCAAAAACGGTTATTCTCTAGAGCACCTTGGCGAAACTGTGCTTGGACTAAAAGGAATTGAATTTTCAGACATTGTACAAAAAGGTCAGACCTTTGAAGAAGTTCCGCTTGAACAGGCTTACCGCTATGCAGCCGAAGATGCAGATTTTACCTACCGTCTTGGACTAAAGCTCCGCGAACCGTTTGAAGCCGATAAATCAAACACACTCAAAAAACTTTTGATGATGGAAATGCAGGTGCTTCCAATCCTTACAAAAATGGAATTAACCGGAATCCACCTGGACGGCAATGCACTCAAAGAATACAACAAGGAACTGACAAGTGCAATTTCACTTATAGAACAGAACATCTACAAGGAAGTTGGCCACGAATTTAATATTGCTTCCCCTAAACAGCTGCAGACAGTTTTATTTGAAGAACGTCATCTTAAAGCAGGCAAAAAAACAAAGACAGGCTACTCTACAGACACTTCAGTTCTGGAAGAGCTTGCCTTGTATGATCCTGTTCCAAAAATGATTCTGGAATACCGCGAGCTTGCAAAAATTCAGTCTACTTATGTAGAAACTCTTCCTACCCTTACCGACAGCGAAGGTCGCATTCACACAGACTTTGTACAAACCGGTACTGCAACTGGTCGCCTCAGCTGTCGCGAACCAAACCTTCAGAATATCCCGGTCAGAACAGAAGCAGGAAGAAAAATCCGTTCTGCGTTTACTGCACCAAAAGGCAAAGTCCTTATTTCTGCCGACTATGCCCAGATTGAACTTGTAGTTTTAGCTCACTTAAGCGGCGACAAAAATATGTGCAAAGCCTTTAACGAAGGAACAGACGTTCACAAAGCAACAGCCGCACTCATTTATAATGTTCCGCCAGAGCACGTAACCCCAGAAATGCGCCGCACTGCAAAAACAATCAACTTTGGGGTAATTTACGGAATGAGTGCTTTCCGCCTTGCAAATGACCTTGGTATTTCACGTACCCAGGCTTCGCAATTTATACAAAATTACTTTACAATGTATGCCGATGTTGACCGCTTTATAAAAGAAACAGTTTCACAGGCAGAAAAAACCGGACGCATTTCTACAATCATGGGCCGCACAAGACCAATTTTTGGCATAAACAGTGTAAATAAGGTTGAAAAAGCAGCAGCCGAACGCATTGCCGTAAATTCACCGGTTCAGGGAAGTGCTGCAGACATTGTAAAAAAAGCAATGACCGATATTGCAGCAGCACTTGATTCAGCCGAAAGTCCTGCCCGTTTGCTTTTACAGGTACACGATGAACTTATTTTTGAATGCCCGGACGACAAAGCTATTATTGAAAAAACAGTCGCACTCATAAAAGACAAAATGGAGCATGCCGTAGAGCTTAGCGTTCCTCTACGGGTTAGCATAGAATACGGTAAAAACTGGGGAGAATTCCATTAATGAACGAAGTCATAGCCGTAACAGGTCCAATGGCCGCAGGCAAAAACTACTACTGCTCTCAATTAGAAAAAGAAGGCTGGGCTTGCGTAGATGCCGACATTCTTGTTCACGACGCAATAGAACTTGTAAAAGACAAGATTCTTGAAAAATTTGTTCCGTTTGCCGAACAACAGCATATAAAATTAACAAATCCGGACGGCACTATCGACCGCAAAGCACTAGGTAAACTTCTTTTTTCGTATCCGGAGTTATTGAATATTCAGGAATCCATGGTCTATCCAATCATAATAAAACAGATTGAAGAATTTATTGCAACCCATCCAAAAACAGTTATAAACGCAACAGTTCTTTATAAAACTCCAGAGCTTCTTTCCCGTTGTCAGAAGATTATTTATGTAACTGCACCATTTTTCACCCGCCTTAAACGCGCACGAAAACGCGACGGACTGTCCTGCACACAAATTCTCAAACGGTTCCATGCACAAAAAAATCTTTTGAATGAATATAAAAAAGCAGTTTCTATAGAAAAAATCACCATAATAAAGAATTAATTTTTCTCTAAACTATTTTTCTCAAATACCGATAAAAATGTTAAGGTGGCCGATGTAAAAAATCGGTAAAGAGGAAAATTTTATGGAACAAAAGAAGACATTATGGATTATTGCCGCAGTAAGCGTATTTTTGCTCGTTGTAATGGGCGCTGCTATGATTTTGTATAATCCTTCAGCTGGTGCATCACGTAAGGTTGCAAGCATTAAACCTGTAGAAAAAAGTGTTCAAACTTCAAGTTCATCAGGCTGGACAAATACAACAGCTACAGATGCAGTTACAAGTTCTCCACAGGTTAGCGATATGTTCGTTGTTTCAGAAAACACAACAGTTCTTGATTTGGGACAATCTGGTTCAAGTGCTGCATCAACTGATAATCAGTCAACAACAATAGATTTAAATGCACTTAAACGTGAACTTGCCGCAGATGCTGCATTAGCACAGACAAATCCACAGAACAATATAAATATTACAGTAAATCTTTCAGAAAAAGATAATACAGCAAAGGTTGAAGAACCACCTGTAGTTCTTACAACAGAATATTACACAGGAAAAGCAAAAGAAGCGGAGGAAACTGAAAAAGCTACTGCTGTTAAGAAGACAGAGACTGCTGTTGCTAAGGCTAGTCCTGCAACAACAACAACAAAAGCTACTGCAAGCACTGCAGCAACAAAATCTACAACAAAGACAACGACAAGTACCCCTTCAACAAGCTCAGGGACCTCAGGGACCGTGGCTAAAACTTCTGCTGTAACACGCTTTTGGGTTCAGGTTGCTGCATACAGCAATAAAAAGACTGCTGAAAATGCACGTTCTGTTTTGTCAGACAAGAAAATCAATTCTGACATTTACACTTATGAAGATGCCAAATCAAAGTTGTTCTACAGAGTTCGCGTTGGTCCTTTTACAACAAAGAGCGAAGCAGAATACTGGCAGTCAAAGATTGTGGAAATTGCAGAATTTGCAAAAGCAGGCAGCTACGTAACAAGCACAGTAAATTAAAAATATAAATTATTAAAAAAAGTCGGATTTTTTCCATTTTTTTTCATAAAAACTTCCTAAAAAAACAAAAAAAAGCAATTAACTATATATGAAAAATATACAGTTAATTGCTTTTTTATTTGGTCTGTGGCTTTCGGGCGAGGCGTCGGGCATTTTTGCTCAAGCTAATACCATGAAAGTCGCATTAAGGTCGGATTATAATTTCTCTAAAAATGAAATTATAAATTCTACAAAAATCAATATTCCCTTTTTTGAGCTTCGCGGATCTTTTCTTACTGATTTTTCAAAAGATAAAATAAATTTTGAAAATCTTAAATGGAACTATGGGCTTGAGTTTTCTACGCAATCAATATTTCCAAAACTAAAAATCCTTTTAAGAACCGGGAATCTTACAAGCACGGGAAGTCTTCCTCAATACAACAGTTTTTCTGCTCCCCAAAGTTATTTTAGTGAAATAAACTGGACTTCAAACACAATAGTCAAAAAGCTTTCTTTTAATGTGTTATATAAATCAAACAAGGATAATAAGTTTGGCACACTCACCTCTTGTTCACTTATAAAGCTTAAACCATTTGATACTATTACACTTACTTTGTCGAGTACGGCTGGGCTCTATCCTTATAATAAAAACAAAATCTATACCTGGTTTGGTGATGAAAAGTTTTACCTTGAAGGCAGACATGCATGTTTTACAAATCAAATTTCTTTAGCAGGAAAAGGAAGTTCTACTGCTTTTATTGTAAATACATATCAGTCGCCGTTCGGGGATTTTTTGAATACATGGCAGACTAAAAACACTTTGAAGCTTAAGGATTTTACTTTTGATTTTGATGCCTTTTATAATGCAAATGATGAAGTTCTAACAAATGCAGACAAAAAAATCAAACCTCTTCTGGAGCTTGATTGCAGTGGACAATACAAGTTTTTTACAGGAACTAAAAATCCTTATACAATAACAGTTGGAATTAATTCACAAGCAGATATTAACCTCGCAGAAAATAATCATTCATTGAAAACTCAAGCAAATATTTATTATTCAGGCGGGGTTGCAAAAGGATTTTTCAAAACAGGATTTAATTTTAAACTGACAAATGAAGCTGACGGAATTAAGACTGATTTTTCCGGTGGTTCAATTGAAACTTCAAACAGTTTTTATATTAATGATTTTACGCCAACGCTTATCGCAAAATTTACCTTTACACCAAATACTAAAAAAACAAAATGGACTTACACAGAAAAAATCGGGTTTAATTTTGAATATGAAAAACCTGGTGGAAATATAACTTTTACAAATAAAAATCAGATTACGTTTACCCAAAAAACTGGGGATTCAAAAAACAAAATTGCGTTTACTTCCAGTTTGAGCGCAAAGTTTGTATTTCGGCTTTGTAGCCTTCTTTTTCATTTGGAGTTTCAAGTATAAAAGGAAGTTTTTTTAAAGCCGGATGATTTATTACACGGCACAATGCTTCGAGCCCAATAAAGCCCTGCCCTATTTTTTGATGTCTGTCTTTGTGTGCACCAAGGTCATTCATGCTGTCGTTAAGGTGGATTGCGTAAAGATTTTTAAGACCAATGATTTTGTCAAACTGTGTGATTACCCCGTCAAGGTCGTTTACAATATCGTAGCCGCCGTCCCAGATGTGGCAGGTATCAAGGCACACTCCAAGACGTCCGGTAAGTGATTGTCCGTAGTTTGCCTGTGCCTGGTCCATAATCTGTCGCACTTCTTCAAAGGTTCTGCCAATTTCAGAACCTTTACCGGCCATAGTTTCGATTAAAAGAGTTGTAGAAGGATTTTTACCAAGCTTTTGTTCTGCGCCTTTTAAAGCTTTTGAAATCATGTTTGCAGTGTGGATAATGCCAACTTCTGCACCCTGCCCTGTGTGACTTCCTGGATGAAAGTTGTATAGACAGCCTGGAGTATATTCAAGACGAACAAAATCTTCTATCATCATGTCCAGAGCATACTGACGAAGACCTTCATCCGCAGAACAAGGATTCATTGTATAAGGAGCGTGTGCAACAGGTGATGCAAAGTTATGCTCCTTCATAAGGCTATTCAGCTTTTGTGCATCGGCAGGATCAACAGGTTTTGCAGTACCTCCGCGTGGATTTCTTGTAAAAAATGCAAAGGTATTAGCGCCAACACTTAAGGCCTCTGTTGCAAGCCCCTCAAGTCCGTTTGATGTTGATTCGTGGTATCCGATGTTTAACATGATTATTAATATGTCATTCCCGGGCTTGACCCGGGAATCTCTTTTTACATTCCATAAGTAGAAATGAATACGCCCGCAGCAATGGCCGTACCAATAACGCCGGCTACGTTTGGTCCCATAGCGTGCATCAAAAGGAAGTTAGTAGGATCTTCAGACATACCAACTTTGTTTGCAACACGTGCAGCCATTGGAACTGCCGAAACACCAGCCGAACCAATAAGCGGATTGATTTTTTCTTTAAGGAAGAGGTTCATAATCTTAGCCATGATAAGTCCGCCCATTGTAGCAATACAGAAGGCAAGAAGACCAAGAACGATGATACCCAGAGAGTTTGCATGCATAATCTTTTCCGGTGTCATCTGTGAACCAACACCAAGCGAAAGAAGAATAGAAACGATATTCATAAGTTCGTTTTCTACAGTCTTAGAAAGACGCTGAACAATTCCAACTTCCTTAATGAAGTTTCCGAATGCAAGCATACCAATAAGTGGTGCTGCAGGTGGCAAAAGAAGAATTGTTACAACAAGCAAAAGCAATGGGAACAAAACCTTTTCTGTCTTAGAAACCGGGCGGAGCTGCTTCATCTTAATGAGGCGCTCTTTCTTAGAAGTAAGAAGCTTCATGATTGGTGGCTGAATCATAGGAACAAGTGCCATGTAAGAGTACGCAGCAACTGCAATAACAGCCATCATTTCTGGAGCAAGTTTACCGGATACATAAATAGAAGTAGGACCGTCGGCACCACCAATAATAGCGATGGCACAAGCCTGCTTCATGTTGTAGTCAATTCCAGGAATAAAGTTCATTGATGCAACGCCGAACAAGGTAGCAAATACACCAAGCTGAGCAGCACCACCAAGAAGAGCAGTTTTTGGGTTAGCAATAAGCGGACCAAAGTCTGTCATGGCACCAATACCCATAAAGATAAGCATTGGGAAGAACTCGTTACCAACACCGGCGTTGTAAATGATGTGAAGCATACCGTCCGGAGCATCACCCATACCAGCACCAGGAATATTTACAAGAATAGTACCAAATCCGATTGGAATAAGAAGAAGTGGTTCAAAGCCTTTTACTACTGCAAGGTAAACAATTAAAAAGCCGATTGCAAGCATAATAAGGCGCTGCCAGCCTTTAACCGGATGAGCGGCTAAGTCTGCGGCAGCCTGTGCAGCCTGTTCTTCTTTTGCTTTTTCCATTGCTTCTTTAGAAGCCTGCTCTTCTGCAAGTTCTGCAGCAGTTGGAGTGTGAATCATTTTGTAGATTCCGGTATTCTTTGCAACATTCTTAAAGAAAGAAGAAACCGAAATAGGTTTGATATTTTCGGAACCCTTTACGATTGTTGTACTATGAGCCGAAGCAGCTTTGCCACTGCCAGAATTACCTGAAGCACCACAACCTGCAAAAGAAAGTGCAACTGCCATAAGACAGATTATGGTTGTAATCTTCAGGTATTTATATTTATCTTTTTTGTTGTTTAATTCTGTTTCCATGTTACACCTACTGAATCTGAGCTACAGTCTGTCCCTGTGCAATCTGGCTTCCGGTTGCAGCAACAAAGTGAACTTTACCTGCGGCACCTGCCTTAATTTCAAGTTCCATCTTCATAGATTCAATGATGATGATTGTTGTATCAGCCTGAACAGCGGCACCTTCTGCAACTGCGTAGCGAAGCAATGTTCCTGCTACCGGTGCGGCAACGTCCTTACCACCTGCACTAGCTGGTGCAGCAGCAGGAGCGGCCTGTGCTGGCGCTGCGGCAGGAGCTGGCTGTGCAACTGGTGCACCACCAAGGTTACCCAAAGTCTGTCCGGCCTGAACCTGATCACCTGTATGTACTGTATAAGAAATCTTTCCTGATTCAGGAGCCTTTACTTCAAGCTCCATCTTCATAGATTCAATCATAATTACTGTGTCGCCCTTCTTAACCTGGCTTCCTTCTGGAGCAACAAACTTAAGAATTGTTCCTGCAACCGGGCTAGGAACCGGCACATTACCTGTAGCTACCGCGGTCCCTGAGGCACTCGAAGGGCCAGCGGCAGGAGCGGCACCTGTAGCACCAAATGTTACATTGTAAGACTGTCCGTTTACTGTGATGTTATCACCGTTTGTTGTAACGCTGTATGGAGTTCCGTTTACGTTTACTGTGTAAGAACCGTTTCCGGCTGGAGCCTTAGCTTCCTTCTTAGCAAATGCAGTAGCTGCATCAACTGGTCCCTTAGCACGTTCAGCAAAGAACTTAGGAGCTACGTTAGGGAACATTGCATATGTAAGAACATCTTCGTCAGAACCATTTCCACCAGCTTTCTTAGCTTCTTCAACCATTTTGTCCCATTCGTTAGGGATTTCATCAGCTGGGCGGCATGTCATTACCTTGTCCATTCCGTTCTGTTCAAGAGCCTTCTTAACGAGTTCCTGATTTGCTTCTGCAGGAAGAGCACCAAACTTACCTGTAATCAGGTTGCGGAAATCCTGAGTCATTGTCTTGTAGCGTCCCATAAGAACGTTCATAACAGCCTGAGTTCCTACAATCTGAGAAGTTGGTGTTACAAGCGGAACATATCCTGCATCCTTGTGAAC
>JAFZWX010000242.1 GCA_017617145.1 Treponema sp.
CTATCACCTCTGAAGATTCAATGATGGGTACACTCTGGCAGAAGGTTGCCGTACTCCAGTAATCAGTAAGTAAAGGGGATAAAAAATGGTAAGAAGCTTGTGGACAGCCGCAACTGGTATGAACGGACAGCAGTCAAATATAGACGCAATTTCGAACAACCTTTCAAATGTAAATACAACAGGCTATAAACAGCAACGCGTAGAGTTTGAAGATTTAATCTATCAGAACGTAAAGCTTGCAGGAACTCCTGCTACAGAAGACACTGTTACTCCGGTTGGTATTCAGCAGGGAACTGGTGTTAAAGTTGGAGCAACTCAGCGCATAATGAACCAGGGTTCACTCCAGAACACAGGAGTAGACACAGACGTTGCAATTGTTGGCGAAGGATTTTTCCGCGTTCAGCAGTATGACGGTTCTTATGTTTACACACGCGATGGTACATTCAAAGTTGATTCAAACGGTCAGCTTGTAACAAATAACGGACTTCGTGTAATGCCGGAAATTATTTTGCCGGAAGGATATGATGTTTCTACATTAAACATTACACAGACAGGTCTTGTAAGCGTAAAAGTAAACGGTGGAAATGATCCTATTGAAGTTGGTCAGATTGAACTTTACCGCTTTCCAAACCCTGTTGGTCTTAAAGCAGAAGGCGATAATCTTTTCAAAGTAACAAACGCAAGTGGTGAAGCTATTGAAGGCCGCCCTGGCTATGATGGTTTTGGTGATGTTCGCCATAAGTTCCTTGAAATGTCAAACGTTTCTGTAGTAAACGAAATGGTACAGATGATTGTTGCTCAGCGTGCCTACGAGTTTAACAGTAAGGCAATCCAGACTTCTGATACAATGTTGAGCACTGCAGTAAACCTTAAGCGATAAGGAATTAAACCATGGATGTAGGATTTATTTCAAATACATATAGCGGCATTACTGGTGGAAACGGCGCACTTAATACTGCGCGCACCAACGCCGAAACTGCAACGTTTTCTGAGCTTGTTGAACGTCTTCAGGCTCAGGACGACGGTCGTGGAACCTTGTCTTCAGCTCAAATTGCAGAGGAAGGTCGTTTAAACGGTGACTATACAACTGGTTATGCCGGAACATACACACTTGAATCTGATAAAACAGCAGTTGCAACTGGAGCAGCAGCAAATCAAGCTAATCCTCATGTTCAGGCACAGACAATTGATAAAACAAGCAAGCTTTACGAAAGTGCCCTTGAACTTGAAGGCTTTTTTGTAAAGCAGATGCTTTCACAAATGCGAAAAACAATTATGAGATCAAACGAAAACAGCTTTGCACAAGATATGTACGAAGACATGTTGTTTGATGAATATGCCACAGCCATGACAAAAAATGCAGGCTTTGGCTTAGCGGATCAGATTTATTTGAGTCTGATGGCATAAAAATAAAGGACAACCTAAAAAATGTTTTCGCATTTTTTTTAACGGTTTCCGATTAATCAAAGGCCGCCAGCGGCCTTACTCAGGTGGGATATGAAAACAATCAAACTTACAATTCTAACCGCACTCAGTGTTCTTTCAACTTTATCTTGTATTTTACTTTCTGGTTGTAATACTATTAAAGCTGTCCCATTGGCATATACAGAAAACGAAGACAAAGAAGTTGCTTATGTTTATTTTGATTTATATAGAAAATCAGAAATCAGCGGTGCAACTTTTATTACTTATGATAATAAAAACACTCCAAAAGCAGAAAAGTTCACTTATTATTCACCTGTAGAATTACCTGCAGGAGTTCCTATTAAAATGTATCTGCATGTTCAATATAAAGAACCTCGTTCCAATTTTGGAGATAAAGACTGCGTGCTTGCCTGTTGTACAACAATAGTAAATTCTATGGAAGCGCAACGCGACGTAGATAAAGACATTGTATTTAATATTCCAAAGCTAGAGCCTTTTGTAGAATACACAATAAGCTATAGAAAAGGTGCCGGTATTCCTGGTTCTAGTTTTGTAACTCTTACCCGAACAGACACAAAAGAAGTCATTCGTGAAATAGAGTTTAATTGAGATAATTTTTGGACTTGTTCCTGAAATTTTGTTTACATCCTTACCACCATTGTGCGTTGCATAATGGTGGTTCTTTTTTTATAATATAAGTATGCAAGAACAACAAGTTTCATTGCCGCAGGATTTAAACGGCGTTCATATTCATTTTGTAGGAATCAAGGGAACCGGTATGGCAGCCCTTGTAGAAATATTTTTTCATAACGGTGCAATCATTACAGGCAGTGATGTCGCCGACCGCTTTTACACAGATGAGATTCTAGAAAAACTTGGAATTAAACCTGCTTTGTTTTCCGAAGATAATATTACTCCAGAAGTTCAATATGTAGTATATTCGTCTGCTTATAACTTTGAAAAAAATCCGGACCTTAAACGTGCAAAGGAATTAGATATTCCGTGTCTGCTTTATACACAGGCACTTGGCTGGCACAGTTCCTTGTCTTATTCCTGCGGGATTTGTGGAGTTCATGGAAAAACAAGTACAACAGGTCTTGCCGGAACAATCTTAAAGGAACTTGATGATATTCCGGCTCAGATTCTTGCAGGCTCTGTTATAAATTCTTTTGGAAATACCTGTACCTATACATCTCCTTTGATTAAAGATTTGCCTGCCGCCGATAAAAAGAAAAAATCTATTTTTGTTGCCGAAACATGTGAATATCAAAGACACTTTATGTCATTCCATCCGCAAAAAATCCTGTTGACTTCTGTTGAAAGCGACCATGAGGATTATTATCCGACTTATGAAGATATTCGCGATGCCTTTGTTGATTATATCTGTAAGCTCCCGATGTTTGGAGAACTAATTTATTGTGCAGATGATAAAGGAGCTGTGGAAACCGCGCTGCTTGCATATAACAAACGACCTGATATTCATCTGGTTCCATATGGAGAAAGTGCAGGTGGAGACTATAAACTTACCTTTGGAAAAGTAGAAAATGAAAGGAACACTTTTAAATTAAAAGGTTTTGATAAAGAATTTGCTTTGCGAATGCCTGGCCGTCATGAAGTTCTTGATGCCGTAGGAGCAGTTGCGTTGGTTTGTCAACTATTAAGATATTTTGGAAAACATCCTGTTGAATATGCAGAAAAAATCTCAAATGGTCTACTAAACTTTACAGGTGGCAAGCGTCGAAGTGAAATTGTACGCACTTTTAAGACTCCAGTCGGTAACGATGTGATTGTAATCGATGATTATGGTCATCATCCAACTGCAATAAAAACAACTGTAAGCGGTTATCGGGAATTTTATAAAGGAAGAAAGATAATTCTTGATTTTATGAGCCATACTTATAGTCGCACAAACGCACTTTTGAATGAGTTTGCCGCCAGTATGGACGACGCAGATGTTGTAATCCTTCATAAAATTTACAGCTCAGCACGAGAAAATGCTGCCGATTTTAAGATTACAGGTCGCACACTTTACGAAAAGACACTGGAACATCAAAAATCTGCTGGAACAAAAGCTGCCGCAAGCAATTCAATTTACTACTTTGAAGAAATTATGGATGCCAAAGACCTTATAGAACAGGAGCTTAATAAACCGCTTCCACCAGAATATCCCGACGGATATTTATTCATAACAATGGGTGCAGGCGACAACTGGCCTCTTGGCAAGGAGATTTTTAAATGATAAGCATGACCGGTTATTCCTACGAAGAACAGACAACTCAAACAACTACAGTTTCTGTCGAAATAAAATCGGTAAATTCCCGCTTTTTGGATTTGACGGTAAATCTTCCAACATATCTTAATGCTCTGGAATCTGTCTTCCGCCAGAAAATCAGTGAAAAAGTGGCACGCGGTAAAATAGATGTTTATATTCGGATAAAGGAAAATGAATCTGATGCCGCTGTTACCGTTGATACAAAGCTTGCAAAAACTTATATGGATGCCTACAAACAGATTGCCACGGCAGCAGAACTTTCTAGTTTTAGCACAGAAGCGGCTCTTTATGCACTTATAAATCAGGAAGGTGTTCTTCATTCAAATAAAGATTATGATGTAGAAAAATATAAGCAGATGATTGAACCTGTTTTTGATAATGCCTTTAAGAAATTTTTAAGTGACAAAGAACGAGAAGGTCAGAATATGAAAGTTGACCTTCTTGAAAAATTAGGAAAACTAGAAGAATGCGCCTCTTTTTTTAAGGAATGGCAGCCAAAAATGGAAACTGCATTTAAAGAACAGATTACTGCACGCTTCAACGAACTTCTTGGCGAAAATGCAGATCAGAATCGAATAATGACTGAAACTGCGGCAATGCTTGTAAAATATACAATCAATGAAGAAATTGTACGCCTTTGCAGCCACATAAGTGCAATGAAGGAAGAAATCAACAGTAATCCAATTCCAGGGAAAAGACTTGATTTTATCTGCCAGGAAATGAACCGTGAAATAAACACAATCGGAAGCAAAAATCAGTTTGCAGAGGTAAGCGCGATGGTTATTAATGCAAAAGATGCACTTGAAAATATTAGAGAGCAAAGCAAAAATGTAGAATGATAAATCAATAAATTTGCATTACAGGAGGTTTACTATGACACTAAAAAAAGATTTACGCATCGCAATCAGTGGAAAAAGTGGCTGCGGAAATACTACAGTTAGCGGATTACTTGCCCAGAAATTAGGAATCAAACTTATAAACTACACCTTCCGACAACTTGCAGAAGAAAAGGGCATGACCTTAAAAGAAGTCATAGAGGCTGCAAAAAACGATGATTCCTATGATAAATATGTAGATAAGCATCAGGTAGAGCTTGCACTTGCAGAGCCTTGTGTTCTTGGAAGCCGCCTTGCAATCTGGATGCTCAAAGAAGCCGATCTTAAAGTTTATTTATATGCAAGTGATGAAACTCGTGCAAAACGTATTTTTAATCGTGAAGGCGGCGACTTACAGGCAATAAAAGATTTTACTGCCATGCGCGACAGGGAAGATACCGGCCGTTATAAGGAATTCTATAAAATAGACAATAACAACTATCAGTTTGCAGATATCATTATAGATACAGCAAATTATTTACCTGAACAGATTGTTGAGATAATTATTAATAAGTTAGTTGAAATGAAATTAGTGGAGTAGTAGATTGCCGGGTCAAGCCTGGCAATGACATGTCATTATCGGGCTTGGCCCGATAATCTTTCTTTAATACTTACTTTCTGCGAAGCCTATCCAGCCATCATTTGCCAGTAGATTCTTTTCATCATCATTTAACTCAAACGGATAGCTTTTTGAAAGAGAACCTGCAATAAGTTTAACCTTTGCTGTTCCATCATCATTAATGACAATTTTACATTCTGTATCTTTATTTGCAAAAGTACGGAACATATCGGCAAGTGATTTTCTGTCAATTTCAATAGCCATTAAAGCATTAGTAAACATTTCCTGACGGAAGGTTTTTGAAAAAGTAGGGGCAACAACAGTATAAATACCATTTGTTTCCAAAGCCCATGAAGAATTTTCTTTTACAGCACCGCAGCCAAAGTTTTCGCGTGTAATTATAACCTTTGTTCCTGCAACATCTGTCTGAGAATTAAAGCCTTCAATTTTCAGTTCTTCAAAAAGATGTGATTTTAATTCCTGTTTAGGAAGTTCTTTTAAATATTTATCAAGAATGATTTCGTCAGTATTAATATCTGAGCGGTCCAGAAAAAGAACAGCTCCTCCAAATGTTTTCAATTGTTTACTCCTATTAAATATATTTAATATTTATATATTAAGTATAACATTAAAAAATGAATAAGTTAAGCAAAAAAATAGTCCTTAAGGAAAGAAAAAAAATTCTTAAAAAAAGTTAGTTCATTTGGAGCTTGAATCCTTCCGCAGAAAAATATTGAGAACAACAGAAGGAAGTTGTTCCCAATATTTTCTGCTACGGGCGCAAGCTCAGATGTTATTTTATAATACTATTGTTTTTTTATACTATTTTTTTATAGAAATATAGTTTGATTTGTATATAGTTCTCTTATATAATTAATTGTAAATATTGGAGAATAATTGAAATGTTCTACGAAGCAAAAAATACTTTAGTTTTTAAGAAAGGAAACGAAACTCTTATGATAGAGCCTTGGGGAAAGGATTCTTTAAGAGTTCGCTCTACATTAGAAAGAGATTTTCTTGATTTACCTTGGGGACTGACCCAAAAGGTTGCTTCTTGCCAGGCAAAAATAGAAAAAAATGAACAGGGGGCAAGTATTACAAATGGTCGTATTACTGCAAAAATAAATAATAATGGTGTTCTTGGCTTTTACAAAGACGGAGAGCGTTTTTTACATGAATATTTCCGTTCCTATGATCCCGAAGCTACAAAACATTCTAACTGTACAAAGGTTGTTGCCCGCGAATGGAAAGGAATAATTGGCGGAGATTATAAGCTCACTGTTCGTTTTGAGCCTAATGATGATGAAAAAATCTTTGGTATGGGACAGTATCCGGTTCCTTATCTTGATATGAAAGGTTGTTCTTTGGAACTTGCACAGCGAAACAGTCAGATTTCAATACCATTTGCTGTATCTTCTTTAGGTTATGGTTTTTTGTGGAACAATCCTGCTGTAGGACGTGCTAATTTTGCAAAAAATCTTACAGAATGGACTGCCGAAAGTACAAAACAGATGGATTACTGGATTACTGTTGCAGATAAACCTTCTCAGATTATCGAAAATTTTACTGCTGCTGTTGGACGTGCTCCTGTAATGAGTGAAGATTATCTTGGTTTCTGGCAGTGTAAGCTCAGGTATAGAACACAACAGGAAGTTCTTGAAGTTGCACGAAAATATAAGGAAATGGGAATCCATCTTGATGTAATTGTAATTGACTTTTTCCATTGGCCTCGTCAGGGAGACTGGTGCTTTGACAAGGAATACTGGCCTGATCCAAAAGCAATGTGCGATGAACTTCATGCAATGGGCACAAAGGTAATGGTAAGTGTTTGGCCGAATGTTGATAAAAAGTGCTCTCACTTTTACGAGATGCAGGATAAAGGATATCTTGTTCGCACAGAGCATGGAACAAATTCAACTTATGATTTTAACGGTGACTGTATTTCTTTTGATGCAACAAATCCGGAAGCACGCGAATATCTTTGGGAAATTTGTAAAAAGAATTATGCAGATTACGGAATTGATATGTTCTGGCTTGATAATGCCGAGCCTGATTACAATGTGTATGATTATGGAAACTATCGATATCAGATGGGAAGTGCTCTTTCGTGTTCAAATATCTATCCAAAACTTTACAGTCAGGCTTTTTATGATGGCATGAAAAAATATGGTTATAAGGATTTTGTAAATCTTGAACGCTGTGCCTGGGTTGGAAGTCAGACTTTGAATCAGGTTTTATGGAACGGCGATGTTCAATCTTCGTGGGAATGCTTACAGGATTCTATTATGGAAGGTTTGAATATTGGACTTGCCGGAATTCCATGGTGGACTACCGATATCGGCGGCTTTATGTACGGAGATCCAAGCGATAAAGGCTTTGTAGAATTGCTTATACGCTGGTTCCAGTTTGCAGTATTCAGCCCGATTTTGCGTTTGCACGGAGATCGTGATCCTCATAATATTCCTCCATTGGACAAAGATCCGAACAGAGGATACGGTGGAGGTTATCTCTTTACAGGTCAGCCAAACGAAATCTGGTGTTATGGACCAGAAGCTCAAAAGATTATGGAAGAACAGATTAAGCTTCGTGAATCTATTAAGCCTTATGTTTCAAAACTTATGAAAGAGGCTAGTGCTAACGGAAGTCCTCTTATGCGTACAATGTTTTACGAGTTCCCGGAGGATGAACGCTGCTGGAAGCTAAAAGATCAGTATATGTTTGGAGACAAGTATCTTGTAGCCCCAGTTTTGAACCCAAGCCAGCAAAACCGCACAGTTTATCTGCCAGAAGGCAAGTGGAAGAATATTTTTACAGGCAAAGAATACGAAGGTGGTACTACAGTAACTGTGGATACTCCGATTGAGAATATTCCTGTTTTTGAAAGGTTATAAATTAATTAGATAAAAAAAAATCAATGAAAATCACAGATGCGGAGTGGAAATCGGCTGACGAAAACTCCTTTCGTTTGAGGAAGACGATTTCCACGGGAGCGTCTGTGATTTTTTTTTTATAAATTTAGTTTACTACATTAATTGGTTGCCCATTCAACCACGCCATTAAATTTTCTTCTGCAATACCCTGTAATCTTTTTCTTGTTTCATGCGGTGCCCAGGCAATATGTGGAGTAATTATACAGTTTTTAGCTCCAAGCAGCGGATTATCATGCGACATAGGTTCTTCTAAAAGCACATCTGCTGCAAAACCTGCAATACCACCGGCATTAAGGCAGTCTGCTAAATCCTGCTCTACAACAAAGCCACCTCGTGCTGTGTTTATAAGGTAAGCAGTTGATTTCATCAAAGCAAGCGTATCTTTATTAATAATATTTTTAGTCTGGTCTGTTAACGGTGCATGAAGTGTTAAAAAATCTGAACACTTTAATAATTCTTCAAAACTTACTGCAGCTGGCATATCTGGTTTTGGTGTTCTTGTGCAGCAGATTACATTCATTCCAAAAGCTTTTCCAATTTGTGCTACACGGCTTCCTATATGACCATAACCAAATATTCCAAGAGTTTTTCCTGTAAGCTCTGAAAGACTTGAATTGTAAAAGCAGAAATCGCGGCATTTTACCCAGTCGCCTTTCATTACAAGTTCGCTATGCTGTGCAACCTGATTTGTAAAATAAAGAATAAATGAAAATACATGTTGAGCAACTGAATCGGTAGAATAGGCAGGTATATTTGTTACGGTAATATTTCGTTTTCGTGCAGCATTAAGATCTATAACATTGTAGCCTGTTGCAAGAACTCCAATATATTTAAGGTTAGGGCATTTGTTTAAAATTTCTTCTGTAATCTGAATTTTGTTTAAGAAAATTGCATCTGAATTACCAATGCGTTCGGCTACAAGCTCTGCAGGTGTTCTTTCATAAACTGTAATATCGGCATATGACTTTAAAAAATCCCAAGGCAAGTCCCCGGGATTTACAGCATGACCATCAAGAATTGTGAGTTTCATTTAATATCCTAGCCGATTACATCTACACCACAGGAAGAAATAGCAGCATTAATAGCATCTTCCTGACTTGCATCGCCATAGTCAACTAAAACCTGTGATTTTTCGCAGTTTGCAACAACACTTGTGACTCCTGCTACAGCCGCAACAGCAGTTTGTACTTTATTGGCTGTATCATCATCAAACATGCCTACTACATATATTTTCTTCTGCATAGCAAATCTCCATTTATATTTATATCATTATAAATGAATTATTAAGAATTATCAAATAAATTCATATTAAAAACAATTTGCCCCTCCCGTGGAAATTACATTTGGACAACAGAAGGAAGTTGTCCGAATGTAATTTCCACTCCGGGGCAAATTGTTTTTCAACGCTTTTATTATTTACATATCGAATTTTTCTGGTATTTTTTCACTCCGGGTCAGATGATTTTTCAGATAAATCTTCTTTCTTTAATTGTTTATGACTATAAATATAATTTACAATGGCCATGGAGATAATAATACAATATCCAATAAGACTCATCCAGTCGGGGATTTGGGCAAAGAAAATGAAGCCGAACATTGTACTGAAAAGGACTTGGGTATAATCATAAATCGAAATTTTATTTGCTGGGGCGTGGTAATAGGCGGCGGTAACAGAAAACTGGCCTCCTGCGGCACAAGCACCGGCACAACAGAGCATTAGAACCTGATATTTTGTCATGGGGTTAAAGCTTGTTATTAGATAAGGAACAGAAAGCAGCATAGAAAATGCACTGAAAAATAGAATAATGATTTTTCCGTTGCAGCCAAGATAACTTAATTTGCGGATACTTGCATAAGCAAGCCCTGCACCAACTCCACCCATAAAGGCGGCTAGAGTAGGAAGCATCTGTGTAAAATTAAAAGAAGGTTTTACAATCAGAATTGAACCTGCAAATGCAATAATAATGCAAATCATTGGGACAGGTTTAATTTTTTCCTTAAGAATGATATAGCAGAATAGAATTGTAAAGAAAGGTGCCATTTTATTAAGAATTGCAGCATCGGCCAGAACAATTCTGTCTATTGCATAAAAGTTTCCAAAAACACCAACAGAACCGGCAATAGCACGAAGAAACAAAAAGAGCAGCGCGCCTTTTGGAATAGCAACGGCTTCTTTACCGTTCAAGCGTACATCTTTAATAGTTCCACCAAGAGCAATTATAAAAGCAACAGCATTTCTGAAAAAAGCTTTTTGTATAAAATGAATGTCTCCTGCAAGCTTTACAAAAACAGCCATAAGAGCAAAGAAAAAAGCAGAACAGATGAGAAAAAGAATTCCTTTTGTAATGTTATTGGACTTTTCCGAGTTGTCCGCAAGCTCCTCCAATTTTTCTTCCTCTTCTTGTTCTTAGTGTAACATTTAATCCGGCTTTTTCAAGAGTTTCTACAAAAGTTCTGACTTCATTTTGTGATGGTTCTTCAAACTCTAGCCCTGCCACTGGATTCCATGGAATTAAATTTATATTAACATCAATTCCTCTTGCAAAATTAATAAGATTTTTTGCAGATTGTACTGAAGTATTCTGGTTATGCAAAAGTGCTGCTTCAAGCGTAACTCGTTTTCCACTTTTTTGAACATAATATTCTATGGACTTACGTAACTCTGGTAATGAATTTGCACCACAAGAAACAGGCATAAGCTTCTGGCGTAATTGTTCATCTGCTGTAGTAAGCGAAACCGCAAGCCTTATATATGGTCCGTTATCTGCTAAATCATAAATTCCTTTTACAATTCCGCAGGTACTCAAGGTTATACGTTTTGAAGAAAGCGCACGACCATCTTTATGACATAAAATTTCAATTGTTTGTCGTATAGCATCAAGATTCTGCATAGGTTCGCCCATACCCATAAAAACAATATTATCAAGCTTACCGGCAGCAGCTTCAAGGTATAAAAATTCTTCTACAATTTCGGCACAAGTTAAGTTTCTTGAAAGTCCAAGGGTTCCTGTCATGCAAAATGCACATTTCATAGCACAACCTGCCTGACACGATACACATGCAGTTTTACGTCCTTCCTTATCGGTTAGAAGAACTGTTTCTACATTGTTTCCATCATATAAAGATATAACAAGCTTTATAGTACCATCGGGATCTGTTAAGGTTTGTACTACTTTACTAGTACGAAGTGATGCTTTTTCTTTTAATTCTTGACGAAGCTCAAGGCTTAAATTCGTCATTTGATCAAATGAGGTTATTCCGGTACTAATCCATTTAAAAATCTGTTTGCCGCGGAAACTTTGAGACAATTCTAGTTTTTCTGTAATTTCCTCAGGTGTAAAACCGGTAAGGACAATTTTTTCCATCAAGAATACCGGGAATTATCTTCGCAATCGTTCCAAAAGATTTCTTATCTGAATATTCTTTCCGTCGTTATGCAGATAATCTTCCAGAAGTTTTATTGCTTCATCCTTGCGGTTCATCAATGAATAGCACTCTGCTAAATCTACATAAAGTCGTGAATTTCTAGGATCGTTGCGTATAAGATTTTTAAAGCGGTCAACTGCTTCATCAAGTTTTCCCTGACCTTTGCAAATTAAAGCAAGACCAATTGCTGCATAAATATCAAAATCAATTTCAAGGGCTTTTGTATAATACTTTACAGCTTCATCATAATTTCCGATTGTTCTGTATGCATCACCAGCACGGGTAAGAATTACTTTATTTTTTGGATCAATTTCCAGGATTTTGTTCCAATATTCAATTGATTTTGGCTGCTGACCCATACCTCGATAACAATCTGCAAGTCCAAACAAAGCATAGAAATTTTTTGGATCGCGTTGAAGCGCCTTGTCAAAGAAATATGTTCCTTTTTCAAAAGTCTTAAGCTTTCGGTGACAGTTTCCAATTGCAGTTAAAACACGGATATCAACATTATCAAGGTTTAAATCGTAAATGCGTGTCCAATAACCAAGAGCATCTTTGTATTCCTTAAAATCATAACTCAAATGGCCAAGACCAATCAAAGCATAAGGATTGTCTTTTTCCATTTCGAGAACCTTAAGATAAAGCTCTTTTGATTTTTTGAATTCGTGAATTTTGCGGTATGCATCTGCAACACGGGTTATAACAGTAATGTTTTTATCATCGTGAACTAAATACTGCTGCCAGATGTCTATTGCTTTTGAATATTGATTAAGCGCTTTGTAACAGTCTGCAAGACCGAACAATGCGTAATTGTTTGAAGGGTAGAAGGACAGACATTTGTTATAAAAAGAGATTGCATCGTTGAACTTGTTTTCTTTACGGGCGGTATCGCCTAAACCTACAAGTGCATAGTTATTGTTGTCTTCGATGTCAAGAATCTGGAAGAAAGCTTCGCGTGCCTGATCAAATTCACTTTCTTTTAAAAGCTGATATCCTTTTTTTGAAAGTTCAGCAATTTTTTCATTACTTTCTTTAATTTCATCACTTGACATTTCGAGAATTTCAGGCTCGAAAACATCCTTTTGTGTAGAGTCCATGTTGTCCATTTTTTATCTCCTTGTTTTTAAATTATTTTTAAATAATTAAAACTTTTTAATCATTCTTTAATAATATTGAAATTACGTTTGCAATCGATTCGTAAATCGGTTCTGCATCACGTTTATTATGTGCAAGATAATATGCCTTTAAGGCTTTAAGACCTTCATTTTTGTCCATGTAGTAATTTCCCACACGAGTGAGTCCGTCAGAATAGCCTGTTGTTATATAGATTCTTCTGGCATCTTCAATGTTTCCTGCATTGAACATGGCATTTGCCTTGCGGTTGAGTACAACTTTTTGTTCAGAAGTTAGTCCGCCCACAGGATTATCAGTAACTTTGATGAATCCTTCGGGAATTGCCTTTTCTTTGATAGCGGCATCGAATTGTTCCTGTACTTTTTCTTTTCTACTCATTTTGTTATATTTTAACACATTATTTAAAATAATTAAAGTTTTTTTTTATTACTTAAGAAAACCTATAAAAATCCACTATTGATCTTCCGTAAACTCTCTGATCTGTTCTTTTCAGTGGTCCAATCACTTCAGGCATAAAATGCTCTTCGGGTCTGTGAACTAGAATTGTTCCTTCTTTGTTCAGCATTCCGTTTTCTGCTGCCTGAAGTACAAGCTGTTCATGAAATTTGTAAGGAAACGGCGGATCAAAAAAAATAAAATCAAAGGATGATTTACAACGTTTTATAAAATATTCAACAGGCATAAAATGACATTTAATTTTGACACCGCATTCCTGCTCTGTAACTTTTACATTGTTTAAAAGAGTCGAAACTTTTATTTTATCTTTTTCACAAAGCTCAATAGGATTTGCACCACGGCTTGCTGCTTCTATAGCAATAGTGCCGGAGCCAGAAAATAAATCAAGCCAGGATTTTCCAGTTAAATCACCAAGAATAGAAAATACAGATTCACGCATTCTGTCCATTGCAGGTCTGATTATTCCATCAGGACATTCTATTATTCTGCCTTTTAATTTTCCGCCTGTTATTCTCATTTTTTATTTAACATCCAGTAAATATCATCATGCGGAAGAGAAGGATTTTCTTTTGCATAATCGAATGCGGTTTTTCCGTCTGCAGAACGGATTGAAGTTCCGGCTCCATATTCTAGCAGCTTTTTAATAACAACAGTAGAACTGCAGAATTGAGCTGCATACATCAAAGGAGTTTTTCCGTTATAGAAGGAATTAAGAGAAATTGCTTTTTCTATAAATGCATCGACCTTTGCAGCTTTTGAATAATCAGAAGAATAATTATCAGATAACATCAGAACAAAAGCCTGAACAACTTCTTTTTCGGAAGGTGAGTAGTAATTTAAAAGCTTTCTAAGAATTTCTGGATTTCCGTTGTAAGTAGCCGCAAGCATAAGTGCCGAAACATCATAATTATTTTTTGTCTTTACTTCAGCACCGACTTCAATAAGCTGTTCAATTATAGAAGTGTTTTCCTGATAACGAACAGCATACATTAAAGCTGTCCATCCGTCGGAATCTTTAAGATTGACTGTTGCACCGGAAGAAATAAGATTTTTTAATTCCCAGTTATTTCCGGCTTTTGCAGCCTTCATCAAAAGTGTACAGCCTTTACTGTCGGCAGCATCAGGAGAACCAATCAACTGATATGAAGTATAATCGTCATCACCCGGAAGCTCGAGTGTCTTTTTTGGAGCATAATCAAGAAGGCTTTCTCGCTGATATCTATTAACGGTTGCTGAAGGAGTTGTGCTTATAGGAAGTTCAAATGATGATTCAGATGACTGTTCTTCTTGAGTAACAGAAACCTGCTGCTCCTGTTCTGTTTCTTTTGGAGTTTCCTGAATTGTTACAGGAGTAACCGAAGGAGTAATAGGAGTTGTTGTTCTTTTATCAGTTTCAGTAACAGTTTGAATATCGTCTTTGTCTTGATTCAATTTAGAGAAGAGTAAATTGTCATATTCAGTTTGTTCAGAAGTCGTTTCTGTAACTGTTTCCTGAACTGGCGTTGGTTCAGGTTCGGATACAGGTTCCGGTTCAGTCACTGGTTCTGGTTCCGGTATAGGTTCCGGTTCGGGTTCTGGCTCTGGTTCAACTGGCTTGTCTTCGACAACAGGTTCTGGAATAACTGGCATTGGCTCTGGTTCAGGTTCAGGCGTTTCTTCTGGTTCTTCTTCAACAGGAGCTGCGCCACTTTGTGAAAGCATCATTTGTCTTGTTAGTTGAGAACCTTCTTCAAGAGCAAGTTCATCTTCATTTTCTGATGTATTCTGATCTTCAGTAATTTCACCGGCTTCTACAGAAAGCTTAAGACTTCGTGTAAGATAATTTGTAAAAAAGTATTTTTCGTATGTATCGGCAATTCCAAATTCGTTAATATCACTTTTTATATTTGCAAATTCATCTTTAAAAAAAGTTTCCGGATTTTTGGAAATATATGTCCTGTTTTTTGCGATACAATAATTTTTATTTGGTTCAATAGAGTTTGCAATCCAGATAAGTAAAATAAGCTCGCGTTGTTCAACCGGACCAATTATTACATTACCGGCTTTTGTTTTATTTTTTAGTTCACAAATATACCATGATTTAGGAGTTTCTTCTGTATTCTTAATTTTTTCCTGAACTTTAGAAGGAACAGTAATAGCATTCTTTTTAGCCTTTGCAAAACCAGGCGATAAAATAAGAAGCATGAGAAACATTATTGAACAAATTTTTTGTTTAAACATTATGTAATTATAATACCAAAGACAAAAAAAATAAAGATTAATTGACCTTCATTCTTATTTTCTATATAATAATTTTTATCCTTGGAGACTTTCGTGGTCTTCCTTTGTCCATAAGGAGGAACAAAAACCTTTTGAATATTTAAGAGGTTTTTTGTTGTACATTTCTATAATCGTCGATTTGGACTTGTATTACTGTCCTCCGAAAAATTCTGTTTGTACAGAATAAAATTTTTCAGGAGATACTTATGAAAAAGTATGAACTTATGACTATCTTCCCGCTCGAGGATGAAAAGTCAAAAAAAGGTGCCGAAGATGTAAAAGGCACTCTCACCAAATTTGGTGCCGAAATTGAAGAAGAAAAGCAGTTCGGTGACCGTGATCTTACCTACGAAATCAAAAAACAGAAAAGAGGACGTTTCGTTCTTTACACAATGAAA
>JAFZWX010000243.1 GCA_017617145.1 Treponema sp.
CGAAGCAAAATCTTGTAAATCATTTTATCACGATAAAACGCCTTCCCATATTAAAGATTCTTCTAGCTTATTTAAATTGATTCTTTCTACAAAACCATATCGAATTACAGAAAGACCAAGTAAAAAAAATATTTTGTCTTTGTTAGTCAAAAGAAACGATTTTTGTTTTGTGTCTGCCTTAGAATACATTTCTTCATAATACCATTTGGCCTGATCAAATGTTGTCATTTTTATGAGTTTTATTGCATCTTCCCAATCAATAACAAAAGGGAGCTTTGTTGTATCTTCTGTAAGGGTAATATAAAATTCAGATCCCTGACCAACAATATAATGCATTTCAATTATATCTCCGGTTTTGATTCTGATATAAAGAATCTGCTCTGGTAATTTATCGGAAATATCAATATGGAAATAGCATAAGGTTGCAAATAACTGCTCCAGGTCTCCCATTACATTAAAATATTTATCAAGTGCGTTAGAAACGTCCCCTTCCTTAGTCGCTTCTTCAATCCATTCCTTAGGAAGAATTTTTTGCCACTCACTATATTGAAAATCATCTGTAAATAATGCCATGGTAAGTTGCCCGGATTTTTGCATTTTTGCACAGTATTCCATAATCCAATATGGAAGGCCGTCAGAATCTATTTTCTTTTCTTCTTTCATGCTCAACAATATAAAGTGATTTTGCAATAATTACATTAAACTACAAATTTAAAAAATGTCCCCATAGCGGCGACCACAAAGTTTTATTATTCTGATATATTCAAGACATCACTTAGCGGGATGGTAACAGCTGGTAGTTCGCGAGCCTCATAAGCTCGAGGTCGAGGGTTCAAGTCCCTCTCCCGCCATAGACCTTTTTTTGAATCTTTGATACATTTCAAACACGAGGAGATTAGGTATTCACAAATTTTACATTAACTTATCGAGAGAAACTGATTGAACAGTTTCCATCCTTAAAACAAAATTTAAATGAACATCAGGAAACATTCCAAGAGCGGCTGATGCAAATGATTTGGACAAAAGGTTTTTCTGAAACTCAAATTTACAAATCGGCAAATATTGACCGCAGATTATTTTCCAAAATCAGATCAGATTCATCTTATCATCCACAAAAGCAGACGATCCTTCCTTTGCTGATTGCATTACATTTAAGTATATCTGAGGCAGAAGATTTACTATCTAGGGCAGGGTTTGCATTTTCCCCGACAAACCCAATTGATGTAATCTATCGTTTCTGTATACAAAATGAAATTTTCAATCAGAATGTGATTGAAGAATTGATTTATGAAATTGGTAAATAAGAACTAGGGTACAAATTGTACCCCGGATGAAGGCAAATCTACGCCTGCCCTTCAGTTTATATTTTAAAAGTAGTATCAAACACCCTGAAATTGCTGTCATCATAAGGTGAACAATAAACTGCAAATTCGATGATTACAAATGAATACTGAAATTCGCTGACCAATTGCTTATAAGCATTTGCAACAACCTGCGGATTATTCATAAAAGCACCACAGCCAAAGGCCCCTAAAATCACAACTTCATTTTTATATGCAGCAGCAGCTTCCAGAATTTTTCGTCCACGTTTAACATGAAGCTGTTCCAGATCTTTGTTAGAGATTTTTACTGCATTATTACCATCCCCAGAATTGTATGAATTACTTGGACGTTCTCTAAGATTGGGAGCAGCACAAGTTATAACATTTACGCGTTTCCATTGATTCTCTGGTAAAAGTTTAGGATAAGCTGTATCAGATTTAAAAATCACAACATCGGGAGTATAAATTAAATCATCATTATGAAGAGGATTTGCAGCATGTCTGTGCGGATGATAAAAGTTCTTCCACATATAATTCTCTGTCAAATTATAATAAAGCGTTGAACAACGGCAAAGACACTCTTCCTGTGCTGAAGAACCATTCACTACCCCGCCTCCAGGATTACTGGCCGAAGCAAAATTCAAAACAGCAACTTTTTTACCGGCATATCCCATTGCAGCTTCAAAGGTTCTTTTTTTAGACACTACAATTTTGGCAGGCTGCTCATAAAGATTTTTATCACAGACAATATCATCTTTTTCCAGAAACAACTTCTGATTTTCTGAAGAACTTTTCCATGCCTTCAACAAAACCGGATTTGTTTTACAAAGTCTTTCTGTATCTTTGAATATTTCTATGTTTTCTTCTCTACTCAAAATTAACTCCTCAACGAGGGTGACAATTTGTCCCCACCCTTTCTTAATTTAATATCAAATCCTTAAAATGTAAAATTTCAAAATTGTTAGCATCCATACATACATTTATGTATTTTGCTGGATTAACTTTTTCTTTTGTATATCGTCTATTGAATTCACTCAAGAAATAATCTTCACAAACGAACTTGTCGTGAGTATGACCATGAATATTCATAAGATTACTTTTACTATCTAGTAAAACTGGTTCATGAGACAATATATAGTTTTTATACAACAGCGGTCCTTTATAAACCTTATCAAATCCCAAATACTTAAAATACTCCTTATAATTAGAATAAGGCTTCTTATCAGCCATCAAATCATGATTGCCAAGGATAAGGCACATTTTTCGATTCTTCTTCATTCGCAAAACAGTATTCATTATTTTTGCATGATCAAGTGCACGATTCAAATATACATCACCAAAATTCCAGATAAGGCAATCTTCCGGGAGGGCATCAAATTTCTTGAGTAAAAACTCATTCATTTCCTGGCATCCTTTTTCTGAATATTCAAATGGCCGGTTACAGTACTTGATGATATTTGTGTGATAAAGGTGCAGATCGCTTGTAATAAAAATGTTATCCAATGAGTATCCCTGCATCAAATCTTCGTCTGATAATTCTACCATGTAAACATTTTACACCACACAAAAAAATAAGTAATTAAATCTGTAGTTTAATGACTTATTTGAAAAAGCGGTTATTCTTTATCTATAAGAAAAACAGTTTTTAGCTGAGGAGCAGAACTTGCAGCAGGATTGCTGAAAGGGTTGCGGAACAGCTAAAAAATGAAAAATGCCAAAACTTGCATCAAGGCATTTTTCACGGGGGTGAGGAAAATCGAGCTTTTTTCGGCTTCGTTCAGAAGGCGGAATAAAGCAAGATTTTTCCGAGGGGGTGCGCCACCTGGGATTGTCAAGGAACCCCTTGACTCGTGATAAACCGGCGATACGGTTTGGGGCCCCGCAGTTATGTTGTTATTTGGAGCTTGCGAAAAAATGACAACATTACTGTGGGGTTGCAGTCTTGTTGACCAACAAAACAGGTTTTTTAGGGAGGTTCATATGGCAGAAGATACAGATACATTTAAAGGATATACAGTCACCGCACACTGCAAACCTAAGTATAATTTTGCACATAATCTAAGAATTATTGATGAAATTGTTTATCAAGAACACGTGGGCGAAGGCGAGCATGAAAACTGGCTGGGAGGACAGGTAATTAATCCTGAAATTCTATTTAATAATATATTTGAAGATGCTGTAAAAAAATTCAATGATTCTCAAATTCGTTCTGATCGCAAAATAAAAAGTTATTATCAAAGAGTATTGGCAGACGGAAGATTCGGGAAAACAAAAACACGTAAACGTAGTAATGGGGAAGAGGTTATTGATATCTCAA
>JAFZWX010000244.1 GCA_017617145.1 Treponema sp.
AAACAACATTTTCGTTGAAAGATCGAAGACTGATCTGACTAACTGCACCGGCCGGGAAGCCCGCGCGAAGATCCCCGAGCTTTGCGGTGAATACGCTTGCGCCCTTGAAAAATACTGCGTGAAATACCCGCATCAATGGTATAATTTCTTTGATTTCTGGCAGAATAGTGGAGAAAACGATGGATAAGATCTACTGCTCCGAAACGGCTGAATTCCAGGTAGCCTTTTTCGACCTCGACCCGATGAATGTCGTCTGGCACGGCAACTACGTGAAATATATGGAGATCGGCCGCTGCGCCCTGCTCGATAAGATCGGCTACAACTACACAAAAATGGTGGAAAGCGGCTACGCCTTCCCTGTCACCGACATCAAAGTGAGATACTTAAAACCGCTCACTTTCGGAGAACACGCTAAAATAGTCTCACACCTTATCGAATACGAGAACATGATCAAAATAAAGTACGAAATCTTCAATGAAAAAGGAGAGTTGGCGACAAAAGCCGAAAGCACCCAGATGGCTTTCAACATCAAAAAAATGGAATCTGAATTCACTTGCCCCGAAGTCTTCGTGAACAAAGTGAGAGCGATCATCGAAAACAACAAATAAACAAGAGCTCTCTTGAATCACTCTTTAACGATGCAGCTTCTGATAAAATGTTTCCAGAACCAGCCGAAATAGCGGCCCATCATCGTTTTGTATTCCTCTGGTTCGACTTTGCCGCCGACACCCATCAGACGGTATTTCATCGAGAGTTCCCAGAGTTTGTACGGGATATCGCTTAATCCGCAGCTGAGATAGAAATCATGTCTTTTGACGCGTTCTTCGGGATTTTCGCACTCTTCCAGCCAGTTTTCAAGGGCGAGAAAAAACCTTTTTCCTTTGTATCGCTCAAGCATAGCCTTTATTGCGGCTGTTCCGTGTCCGCGGCCGCGTTTTTCCGCATCCACCGCAAAATAAAAAAGATAAACGAGATCTTCATGGCGCACAAGATAGGCCATCCCGACCCACTCTCCGTTTTCGACCAAATTCCAGAAGTCGGCTTTTCCGGAAAGCGCGCGCTTTTTAAGAAGCGAAAACGGAAACCTCTCTCCGGCAGGGAAAGCCCCGGTGTAAAGCCGCTCCAGACGCGACCACTCAAATTCCGTATTTTTGACTTCAACAAGTTCCATGAGCACCTTTTATGGAAAAAGCTTAATGTTATTCAGGATATTTCGGTTCCGTTTCTGCCAGAATATCGGCAAGCAGTTTGTAATCGAGATACTGGATGCCGTTTTCTCCGGTGTGTATTTTTTCGGCAAGTTCGCTGTTGTAATACCAATCCATCGCATCAAGGCAGTCGATTTTGTGTTTTTCGGCAAGATAAGAGATTATCCGTTCTTCCAGTCTCTCCTGATACAATTTTTCCAAGGTTTCGCCGTCCAAATCACACCTCTTCATACGATTTGAAAGTGAGCAGTTTATCTATAGCAATCTGTGTAATGAAAGCCGTTTGATCATAGTTTGGATAAACTTTTATTTCCTGCAAAGCCCTTTCCTTATCCCAGATCCCGCTATGATACAGGTCAACGACACGGAAAACTTTGTCATCAGCGACCATTCCGCTGATCAGATCGAACTGAAGATAATCCGTTCCGTTATCACGACAATGGCAGACAAAATCAATCCATTCATGCAAATCCTCCGGAAAAACCTTTAATTTAAGTCCATCCAGATCATCTTTCATGTCGTAGATATTGACGAACGACTTTTCAGCGTGAAGTATCCCTGCTTTCCTGCGGGCCCAGCGGACAGCCTGCTCCTTATTCGTTGTCACATAAAAACCTTTGCCGAAATCCAGCGGATGGGCAGAATGCCTGATGTCAGGATTTTTCACAATGACTGTCGAACCGTGGTAAACTATCATTTCGAACTCTCCGGAAATTTGCTGTATTGTTCGATGTCACTTACGACGACCGAAGTTCCCTGCGTGTGCAGGACATCGTAAAAAGGAATCAGATAATCCGTGATGCACTTGTTCATCCGCAGCTGTTTATAGACATCAGCCGGGGTTCTGTTCCATTTGTTGGCACATGCATGAATCATATAAACAACAAACTCGAACTCATTTCTGCTCACAATCAGCTCCATTCAAAAAAACCTGTGGATTATACTGGAAAAACCCGATAAAACAAGAGAAAAGCGATATCGACATAGAAAAGTTTAGCAAAATATCTCCCAAAACTTTTGCGAAAAAAAGAGCGTCAATTATAATTTTCAGCTTTGTTTTTTACCATGCGAATCACGGAGTCAGCAATGAAAGAATCATCGATCGCACTTATTTTCACTCTTTTATTTTCCCTTTTCCTCATTTCCTGCGGAAAGCAGCCGCCTACACCCGCCACAGAGGCTCAGAAAATGATAGAGTTGAAAGATGAAGCTCAACAGAAACTCAACGACGCAGTCAAAACTGTCGAAGACAAAGAAAAGAAGGCGCTGGAAGATATGTAACCACCGCACAAAAGCAGATAGTTTATCAATTTTCAGGCAGGAATTCGATCTTTTTGACAAACATCAATTAAATCTAATCCGCACTTGACAAAATCATCTGGCATGTTAGAATACTGACAATGCTGGAGCGTGGGCGGAGACTGCCGCCGCCGTCGGTGTCACACCGAGTGAATCGTGGATTTGGCAACCACCGCGTCAGCATACCCTATTTTCATGTTCGTTATGTCGTTCTTGGCATTGCTTGCCAAAATGTTCCGAAGGCTCTCTTCTGTGATTCTTCCTTTTTTGATTATGAGCGATTTCGCATTCAGTGCGCGGTTCTTTTTCCCGAATAAGACCTCTTCAAAAAGGATCGTTCCGCGATCAGTATTTTTCACGAGAATTATTCTGTCTTCCATTACTCCATATTTGTTTCTGCGCTTCACTCCGGCAACAGCAAAAGTCGGATTTTCCAGGATTTCATCAATATTGTCCAAATCTTCAGCATTTATCGCAACTTGTCCTCGATTTTCCTCGGTTTCAGCGTTGCCGTGATTCGACAAAATATGCTGCTTGAATTCTTGAGTAACTTTGTGTCTGAATCCGCTGATATCAAGCCCTGCATCCTTGGCGAGATCTACGATCCACTCTTGAACAAAATTTTTAAATTCACAACAATTTTTATTTACATTCTTCATTTGCCTACTATTCATTCCCCCGAACTTACAAAAATTGCAAAGAGCCGAAACAAAAACTCAACCATTATACTAAAATTTCTTGCAATTAAAATAAATATTTAGAGAAAATTTATTTACTTTAAGAAATATTCAATTATAATTACACGTTTTTATTTAGATGTCAATCAATCAAATAGATAAAAAACATCAAATAAATATTTACACATCACATCAACAGGATCGGCAAACCACTGCTTAGCTTTTTATCGAGCAGATTTCAAAATAAATTTAAAAAAAATTCAAAATAAGTATTGACAAATCTTTTTGCCGTATTATATTGCCGGCATAAGGATATCGCGCCTTTGACTGCGAACTTTATACGGCCGGAGCAGTTTTTATTGTTCCGGCATTTCTGCAACACTTCCCTTCTCTTATTCGCATCTATTGATTTTTCCCAAGTGCAGAAAATATTGATTTTCAGGAAGTTTTGCATTGATTTTAGTGCAAAAATCGAGATAATTGCGCGGTTGTTTTTTTATATGTCAGCAAGGAGAGAATATGGCACTTGAAATACAAATCAAAGGCAACGAAATATTTGCACCTCTGAAAAACAAATGGCTTGTCTATAAACCGGAAGAGGAAGTTAGACAAAAGTATATATGCCGCTTGGTTGATAGTTACGGCTACTCTCTTGATCAGATGGATCAAGAATTGAAAGTCAACAACTCTCAACGCGGGCAGGGTGCTGCGCGTGCTGACATTGCGGTTTGGCGCAGTAAAGAAGATAAACAAAAAAACAAATATCCTCTTATTATTGTTGAATGCAAGGCTGCATCTGTTACTATTCACAAAGAAGACTACTATCAGGGAATGAATTACGCATCATGGTCTCATGCTGACTTTTTTGTGACAACCAATTTGAAAGAAACAAAAATTTTCAAGCTGGTAAAAGGTGAAATTCCCGACAAACTTGAAGAAATCGTTGATATTCCAGATGCAGCAAAAGCCAGCAATCAAAAAGAAATTGATAAATTGTTGACGCAAACCAAGGCTTTTACTCGTGATGAATTTTCAAGGCTGCTTTTCAAATGCCATAATATCATTCGCAATAACGATAAACTCTCTCCGGAAGCTGCATTTGATGAGATAAGCAAAATTCTGTTTATAAAAATACGTTTCGAGCGTGACAATACTGGAAATCAGATATTTTCATTGGATACTTTCAAAAAAGACAAAGAAAGTTACGAAAGATATAAGCCTAAAGGCGGAGAAGAGTTTTATCAGTTTTTGTTTACAAAGACCAAAGAACAGTTTGCAAACGACCATCTTTTCGATGACAATGCCAAAATCGAGATTCGTGAAAACAGTTTTGAACAGATTGTTAAAGAATTGGAAATATACAACCTTTCCACAACTTCTGACGATGTAAAAGGCATTGCATTTGAAAAATTTTTGGGAAAAACGTTCCGCGGCGAACTTGGTCAATTTTTTACCCCGCGAACGATCGTTGATTTTATGGTTTCTGTTCTTGACCCGCAAGAAGGTGAATATATTTGTGATCCGTGCTGCGGAAGCGGCGGCTTCTTGATTAAAGCATTTGAATATGTTCGAGAAAAAATAGAAAAAGATGTTGAAGCGCAAAAGGAATTAATAAAGCAGAAGTACTACGGCGAAGATTACGAAAAGCTGTCCGAAGTCAAAAAACAAAAAATTGAAGACACTGTAGCCCAGGCATTCGCCTACATGAATGAAGAGCTGAATCTCAATAATGAAAAAGGGCGGTTGCGCACGCTGTCATTTGATTGCATTTACGGCACAGATGCCAATCCAAGAATGGCTCGAACTGCAAAAATGAATATGATCATGCACGGAGACGGTCACGGCGGCGTTCATCACCACGACGGACTTTTGAATGTAAACGGAATTTTTGAAAACCGCTTCGATATTATTCTCACGAATCCGCCTTTCGGTTCAAGAGTTGAGAAAGATTTGAAAATATCAGAAGCTGACATATTTAACGATCAGGAAAGAATTAATGCCTATATAGAAAGATACGGTGATGTTTACAAGAAAGCGTTAAAACAGGTAAAGGACAACATCGGAAAACCGCTTCTGAGTCTTTATAAAATAGACAACGGATTAACTGAGGTGCTCTTTATTGAGCGTTGTCTGAATTTGCTTAAACCAGGCGGCAGAATGGGAATTGTTCTCCCGGAAGGTGTTTTGAACAACTCCAATCTTCAAAAAGTGCGCGAATTTGTTGAAAGCAAAGCTAAAATTTTGCTGATTGTTTCCATTCCGCAGGATGTTTTCATTGCTTCTGGCGCAACGGTAAAACCAAGTCTTTTGTTCTTCAAAAAATTCACTCAGAAAGAAGCAGAAGAATATGAGAAAATAAGAAAAGAAGCTGAAAAAACCGTTGAATTAAAATACGCAGATGAATTAACATCTATCGAAGAACAGCTCTCCAAACGAGGGAAAGAAGCTTTACCAAAAGAGCAAAAGAAAGAACTGAATGCAAAGAAAAAACAGATTTTGGAAAAGAAGCAAGATGAAATTAAGGCAGAAATAAAAGAGCATTTCGACTATGAAATACCGATTGCCGAAGTAAAAAAAGCAGGTATCAGCACAACCGGTGCGACCATTGAAAACGAACTTATTCCATTGGCAGAAGAATTTACGCCATACAGAAAAGAGATGAAATTGTGGGAGAAACCAGAGAAAGAAACACAATATAAATCTGACGATGATGGTTTCGTTTATCGCATAAGGATCGCCAACCAAATTGTTGCTGAACCAGAAATTTTTTACGGACAGAAAAAATAGACAACCATGCAACAAAAAACACACACATATTTAAGATTCGTAAGATACAAAGATCTCAACCTATGGGATGTTAAACGCTTTTGGGGCGATTTAGATTTGCTATTTTCAAGCTCCGTTAGATTAAAAGATATCTTATCACCACACTTTGAACCAGTATCTAAAGAAGAAATGTTGAATAAACAGTGGCATATTATATCCAAAATCAACTTTGCTGGAAAATTGTTTTTAAGAGATGTTTCGGAGGCTAAAACATTTAAGGGAAATTTAAATAAAATAGATTCTAACACTCTGATCTATTCCAAAATAAATGTTAAACACGGATGTATATACTTCCATCCAGACAATGCTGAACCGTTTGGCGTAAGTTCTGAATATCCTGCTTACAAGATAGACGCATCAAAAGTAAGCGGAGCATATTTGGTAAAAGTCATACAAAGCCAATATTTTAAAACCCTTTTAAACCAAAAAACCAGCGGAATATCAAAAGCAAGAGTTAAACCATACGAATTTCTTGATATAAAAATTCCGCTTCCATCTCTTTCAGAACAGCAGACTTTGGTAAAAGCATACAATGATAGAATCCAGCAAGCTGAAACATTGGAAAAACAAGCTGAACAAATTGGAAAAGATATTAATGCTTATTTCTCTGATAAATTGAAGACAAATAAATTTAAAGAATATGATGAACAAAACGCAGCTAATGAATATAACTTCTTAAGATTTGTGAGATTTAAAAATCTCAATGAATGGGGAATTAATTTGATGCAAACTAAGAATGCTAATATTTCTTCCTCTTATCAAATAAAAAAAATCAGAGAAGTTTGTAGTTTAGGTAGTGGAGGAACTCCATCTAGATCTACGCCTCGATACTATAAAGGATCTATCCCGTGGATAAAAACAGGTGAAGTTCTTAATGAGGAAATATTTGAAACTGAAGAACATATTACTCAAGAAGCAATTAATAACAGTTCTGCAAAACTATATCCAAAAGGTTCTTTAATAATTGCGATGTATGGTCAGGGCGACACAAGAGGAAGAACTGCAAAAATAGGAATAGATGCCACAACAAATCAAGCATGCGCCGTGTTATATGATATAAACAATAATATTGTTATTACAGATTACCTTTGGTATTACTTGCAAAAGCAATACAATGATTTACGATCACTGGCAAGTGGAAATAATCAGCCAAATTTAAACGCAGGAAAGATTAAAAATTATGATATTGTTATTCCGCCAATTGATATCCAAAAAACAATTGTAAAACACATAAACAAGCAGAAAGAACAGATCAAGCAATTAAAACAACAAGCAGAGAATCTGAAAAAAGAAGCTTTAGAGAAATTTGAAAAGGAGATATTTGAGTAAGGATGAACCGAGAAGATTTAAATAATTTGGCCAAAGAAATACAAGAAACTAAACAAAGCAAAAAAATAACACCAAGAGAACTCCTAAACGCTTTTGGATTTGAAAGAAGAACATCCGGCAGATGTGATACCATTGACCATTGGCTTGACAATAACAATTTACTAACAGATCCAGATTACATAAATTGTTATATAGATCAATACACCTCCTTATGTTATAAATACGAAATTAAATCAAACAAATTCCAACTATATTATTTAGAAATAAGAGGATATAAAAACCTCGTTAATTTTTCTGTTGATTTGGAACCTACAAATAATTACTGCTGCTTTATAGGGTTAAATGGTTCAGGAAAAAGTAATGTTTTAGAAGCTATAAGTTTGATTTTTTATAGTTTATATCAAATTGCGACACTAAAAGATGGATTAAAAAAATACTCTTGTAAATTTCAATACACAATCCGATATATTTTTAAAGGACAATTATATGAAATTTCAGATGGAATCTTAAAAGATGGCAGAAAAATAACTACGGACATCCTTCCTAAAAATATTTTAGCTTCATATAGTGGCGAAGACACAAGATTATGGAAAGAATGTTACAAGCCACTTTATGACAAGTATTGTAGCAAAATGGTTGCGACACAAGGATTTGAACCTCCTTTTATGTTTTATCTCAGCCGTTATGAATGGGAAATATCATTGCTTACACTGTTATATTCCGAGGATATAGATGTTATAAAATTTATAAAAGAACTTGTCGGAACATCATCTTGCAAAATATCATTTGATTATAACACTTCAAATATTCGGAAATGGGAAGGAACTGAGATTGAAGGTTTTATTGATAAGTTAAAAGAAAAATCAGCCTACGATATTGAATCCTTTAGAGAAACAATTAATGATATCAGCTTTATTGATAAAGCAAGTACTCTATTTTACTGTTTATATAAATGCAGAACTGAAGGTGGCAGTCAAATAATCAAAAAGATTAACATTGAATTCGATAACAGGGGATCTCTTGAGGGATTAAGTGAAGGTGAAAAAAAATTAATAAACGCAAATGTCGTAATTCACATTTTATCTACAGAAGACAGTTTGTGTCTATTTGATGAACCAGATGCGCATATACACATTGGAAAGCAAAGAGACTTGAAAGAACTAATTGATACAGATAAGAGATATAGCATTGTAACAACACATTCTCCTGTTTTCCTGAACGATATTAAAGAAGAAAATATCAGATCTTTGAAAAAAGGTGTTCTCGACAACATGGAAAAACTTCAACAAATAACAGAATTATCATCAGGTTTGGTCGATTACTTTAATGGAAGTCTTTTTCTAAACTCAAACGCCCCTTTAATTTTAGTTGAAGGCATTGGGGATATTAACTATATAAAAAAAGCAATATATTTATTGAGCACCAATCATGATAATTATTCAAAAATATCTTGGGATTTTTTATTCATGGGAGGGGCTGGTGAAAATGCAAAACAATTCATAGATAAAATTTCTCCTCACATCAACGAACACAGAAAAGTTGTTGTTGTCTTTGATAGAGATAGCTCTGGAGCCGAAGCCATGAGTAAATTGGGTTGTACTGAAAACAGGTGTGATTACCACACATATAAGAAAGGTAATTGGTATTATATTATGTTGCCTAAAACAGCAGAACATACAAACATTGACTTTACCATAGAAGATTATTTTTCTTTAGAGCATAAAAAGAAAATTGCCATCGAAAAGATTAATAACTCTGGTGGTTTTTTCAAGGAATTGCCGAAAGACCTTAGACAGAATGTCAAAGATACTTTAAGTAGTAAGATTGAGATGGATAAATACACATATAATGATATGGAGGGTTTTTCTGTGCTTATAGATAAAATTCTCAATATTCTTGATGGAATAGAAACAAACATAAAAGAAGTAAAATAATCATGGGTAAGACAATAACAACGTATCTGATTGACGGAGATCCGAAAGGAACTCAGTATGTGTTCATCAGCAATAAAATTTGCCAGATGTACGTGATTCCGCGTTCAAACCTTTCGATTCTGAATGATCGGGAGGAGTTGTGGACTCCGTCATTTTACATTCTGCTGGGTGAGGATGAGGCCACAAAACCAAAAGCCTATATCGGTGAAACTGAAAATTTCCGTGAACGTGTGAAAGATCACGACAGCAAGAAGGAATTTTGGCAAAAAGCACTGATTTTCATTGCAAAAGATGCCGCAATGACAAAATCAGACGTGCAATACCTTGAGCACAAAGCCATCAAAGAGGCAAAAATTTCAAATACTTTTGTGCTGAATGAAAACAAACAGACGCCGAAAGCCCCCAATCTTCCAGAGTACAGAAAAGATGACATGGATGGATTTTTTGAAGATGTGAAATTCCTGACATCTTTTATCGGCTGCAATATTTTCGATGTGGTTAAAACAAAAGAAAAACATCTGTTCTACATAAAAGTACGCGGTTGCGACGCTAAAGGCTTTTATGATGCTAACGGCTTTACCGTTTTGAAAGGAAGTATTATCGCGAAATCATCAGTACCGTCGTTTACATGGCAAGAAAAACGCGAGCAATTACTTAACGAATATACTTCCATGAATGGAGGAAAATTGGTATTGGAATCCGACAAAACCTTCTCCAGTCCAAGCACCGCATCCACGTTTGTTTTAGGACGACCATCCAATGGCTGGAGTGATTGGAAAGACAAAGACAGTCAAACATTAGACGCAGTCTACAGAAAACAGTTGGAATAAAAAATTATGTTATATCTGCATATCTTAAATGTC
>JAFZWX010000002.1 GCA_017617145.1 Treponema sp.
CTAACATTTTCAATGTCGTAGCGGTTAAAATAACGAACCCCAGTTACACCAGAAATTCCCAAAAATCCATTAATCTGTGCTAAATAGCTCTTTGCCTCGTTTTCAAAGCCCGGGCGGCGTTCTACATATAAACGGTACATACAAATATTATATCAGATTACAAAATAATAGAAAATACCGTTTATGCATGTGCATTGAACAAAAGAAAATTTTATGATAATTTATGTTTGATATTAACAGGGAAGGATTTTTAAGGAGCAAATTATGGGAGCACGCGGAGAACTTTTTACTACTCAAATCTATTTAGATAATCGTTCATATTTTTTCAATGTAAAAGAAAACAGAACCGGCGACGTATTCCTGCAGATTGTAGAAAGCAAGAATAGAGATGGTGTTGAAGCAGACAGACATCAAATTGCAATTTTTGCAGAAGATATGCAGAAATTTCTTCAGGGAATGGATAAATCACTTGAGTTTATTGAAAAAGACCGCAAGGCAAGACAAAAGGCTGCAAAAGAAAAGCGTGCTGCAAAAGATGCTGCTTATTCAAAAGGAAATTCAGCAAAAAAAATCTACCGTGTAAAAAGTGATAAACCAACCGAAAAAGTTGATGACGGAATTAAGAGAACCGGACGTATACACGTTGTGTCAAAAAAAACAACTGATTCTGAATAGGTGACACTAGTACTTAAATGTAAGCCGCTGGATTGGGGAAGGACCTGACTGGCGGCATATTTTTTTATGAGCAGGGGTTGGATATCCTTTGTGCTTTGCATACCCATATTCCGGGTACTTTTTATCATATTCAATCATTATACGATCACGACAGGTTTTTGCCAGAATAGATGCTGCCATAACCTCCGGATACTTTGCATCTGCTTTGGGTTCGCAGCGACATTCAAAAGGAACATCAGGACAAAAGTTTCCGTCGGTTATACCAAATAGTTGTTCAGGGACATTTTCGAAACGTGCGATTAAATCTTCATAAGCAAGCTTCATCGCAAGCAGACTTGCCTGCAGAATATTAATTTCATCAATTGTTTTGTGGTCAACAATACCAATTCCCCAAAAGGCATCGCGCTTGATTATTTCTTCCGCATAAAGCCGCTTTTTTTCCGAAAGCTTTTTTGAGTCATTTAAAATTTCAATTGGAAAATCAGGTGGCAGAATCACCGCACCGGCAACGACAGGGCCTGCTAACGGACCACGCCCCGCTTCATCAAAACCTACTGTCATCTTTCTGTATAATATTGCTGTTTTTGTCTGTATAAACAGCAGCAGCATTCAAAGCATTTTTTAGATTTGCTTTATAGTTGTTTTTTTCAAGAGTTCCCGAAACAGAGAAGAATTCTGCAACCCTTCCCTTCTCGCCGGAAACCTTAAACGAATTATTATTCAGATATACATCTCCCTGATTCAAAGAGATAATTACAGAAGTAGAGGCAGTTGTATTAATTGAAGAATTCTGTACATGCAGATTAGTTTTTATTCCTGAAATAAACGATGCATAATCAGAAGCAGAAACCGAAGCTATAGTTCCATTTACATTTACAGAAGAACGAACTGCTTCTACAAACAAACCATTTGTATCAAATAACGCTGCAATCTGACAGTTTGAAATATCAAGAACAGAATCTTCCAGTTTTAAGTAAGGAACAATGCTGTCAATTTTATAAACCGATTTTCCTTCGCCATATGCACAAATTGTAAAGTTTTCAAATGTAAGGTTAGAGCTTCTTACAACAAGAGAAGCCCCCTGTTCAAATTCAAGAGATGCATCTGCTTCATTTACAAACAGACAATTTGAAAGAACATAATGAACACCAGTTGGAACAACAAGCGAACCCTTTACACGAATACAGGCATAACGACCTTTGTTTACAGCCTCAATACACTGATCAAATGTTGCATAAGGCCTAAGAGAAGTTCCATCGGCAATAGATGAATCTGCAAACGAATTAAAATAATAATTATACTGGTCAATAATTACACCGTAAGTTGAAACAGCACCAATATTTTTTTCATTTTTAGAATAAGCGGCAACCTTAAAATAAACTGCACCATTACCTTCCGGAGTAAGCACAAAACTTGCAGAAGAAGAGTCTGCCTTTGTAAAATTATCAGCACGTATTGAAGCAAAAAGCGCAGAATTCTGATCATAAGTTTCAGAAGCAGAAGAAATTGTATAAGGCTCACTGATTGCATAATAAAGGTCACTTGAACTTTCACCCTTAATTGTTACAGCAACAGGTTCACGAGAATAAAAAGTTGCAGCACTTGTAGAAATCAAAGGTGTTGAAGGAGGACGTTTGTTAATGGAAAAAGGAACTTCAAGTTTTCCCTGATAAACTGAATTTGTGTAAAAGCCAATTTCAAGAGTTCCAGAAATGCTGTCGCCATAAAAAGTATCTACGCCAAGCTGTGTAAACAATTCCTGATATTGCGAAACAGAACCGGCAGCACCGGCAGTAGAAATAACACTCATTGCATAAGAAGCATCACCCTGCAGTGTAAAAATCATACTTCCGTCATCACCAGTTGTCTGATTAAGTTCCGGTTTTGGAGGAAGCACAAAAAAGTCTATTGGATTTCCTTCATTGTATTCAAGATTCTGCCATCGAATCATATGACTTACAGAACGATCCAGCGTTATACTTTTTTTAGGAAGCTCCCAATACTCAGAATCAATTTTATAAATATAATTGTCGTTTGTAAAAGTAATTGTATCCCAGTCTGTAATTATAAAAGGCACATCACGCCGACTATATACTCCGGCAGTTTGAGGGAATGTTTTTATAATGAAACGCCATTTTTTTCCACTGGCATCATCAAGAAGTGTACACGGAATATATCTTGTAAGAACAGAACTCTGCGAAATTGAAAGATCTTGTCCCTGCAAAAAAGAATCAGGAGGAAGACCAAAACTATATTTAAGTTGTTCCGGAATTGAAAGAATAGAGCCTGAAGTATAATTCAAAATACCGGTATCATAAAATGAAGAAATAAAGGAACCATATAAAGCAGTCAAAGCATTATCCGGGAGTACTGTATATTTAACTGTAGTCTCTTCTTTTCGTTTTCCGGTTTTTGCAATTCTTATTTCTACAGGTCCATCAAGATCAATAAGAACAGGTCCGTCATAAGCAAAACCAAAAGCTTCAGGATCGGAGCCGTTGAGAGAATAATAGCAGTCGCCAGTTCCGTCTGTTTCGAGTACAAGCATCTGTCTGTTTGCAAAAGTACCTTCAACAGGACTTATTACCTTAAGCTCTGCAAAAAGAACAGTAGAGAAAAAAAGACTTGCTAAAAAAAGAATCTGTTTTTTCATTTGTCTCCAAGAAATGGTTCAAGAACATCAATAAGTTCAGGATCATTCTTAAAATAGTATTCTTCAAGTTCTTTCTTTGAAAGGCCGACAAGCTCATGACTCATATAGTGAATCCAGCGATTTTCATCCGGCGAATTGATTTCAAACTTACGGCAGAAATAATCAGGCTGAATTGGAAGCTGCTCTTTGTAATAAGTAAAATACTTGTAATCATGAACAACAACTTTTATATCGTCACGAGGAATACCACGGCTATTCATAAGAGTTTCAACAAGACAATTGATTGTTCGCCCTGAATCAAAAATATCATCAACCAGAAGAATTTTATCACCAGCCCTCAGGTTTTCTGGTGGATAAGTCCATCCGTCTATAAAAACCTTTGTATGCTGGGCAATATCAGAATAAGAACGGGCAACTACACCTGCATAAAGGACAGGATGAAATTTTTCTTTTTTTGCAATGATTTTAAAATACTCGCTGATGATATTTGCCATATACGCACCACCACGCAGCGAACAGTAAATTACATCGGGAATAAAACCATCTTTATAAATCTTATTAGCAAGCTTAAGTGCATTATTTCGAACTGTGTCATATTCAAGAAATTCTTTAATCATAAAAAGCCTCGTTGTATTATTTTATTATAATTGATTATGAGCGTTTTTACAATTAAAAAAAGCCACCCGATTATTACCGAGTGGCTTTATATCAAATAGTTTTAACTATTATACTTAGCAATTCTCTGAGAAGTACTTAATTGTTCTAACCTGTCCGAGAAAATCCGAGCAGTGCGCAGGATTTTTACCGGACTTATCGAAAGAACTATCAAATATTTCTCAAAAAAAAAGAGACTCTTTTTTAAGGAGTCCCTTTTTTACTCGTCAAGATTATTACTAACTAATTAACAGTTCTCTGAGAAATATTTGATAGTTCTAACCATCTGTGAAGTATAGCTGTTTTCGTTGTCGTACCAAGAAACAACTTCTACCTGATATGTGTCGTCGTCGATCTTTGATACCATTGTCTGTGTAGCATCGAAGAGGGAACCAAAGCGCATACCGATGATATCGCTAGATACGATCTGATCTTCGTTGTATCCGAAAGATTCTGTAACAGCCTTCTTCATAGCAGCGTTTACAGCTTCCTTAGTAATGTCCTTACCCTTTACAACTGCGAAAAGCATTGTTGTTGAACCTGTTGGTGTTGGAACACGCTGCGCAGATCCAATGAGTTTTCCGTTCAATTCAGGAATTACAAGCCCAATAGCCTTTGCAGCACCTGTTGAGTTAGGAACGATGTTAGCAGCACCAGCACGTGCACGGCGGAGGTCACCCTTGCGGTGTGGACCATCAAGAATCATCTGGTCACCTGTGTAAGCGTGGATTGTAGACATAATTCCAGACTGGATTGGGAATGCATCATTCAAAGCCTTAGCCATTGGAGCAAGACAGTTTGTTGTACAAGAAGCAGCAGAAATGATGTTATCATTCTTTGTCAAAGTTGTGTGGTTTACATTGTAAACGATTGTTGGAAGGTCGTTTCCGGCAGGAGCAGAAATTACAACCTTGCGTGCACCAGCGTCAATATGAGCCTGTGACTTTTCTTTAGAGCAGTAGAAACCTGTACATTCAAGAACAACGTCTACCTTGAGTTCACCCCATGGGCAGTTTACAGCTTCTTTTTCTGCATAAATCTTAAGAACTTTTCCATCTACAGTGATTGTTCCAGCTTCATCATCAGCAGAAACTGTGTGGAGGTTTTCACCAATTTTACCACAGTATCCGCCCTGTGCTGTATCATACTTCAAAAGATGAGCAAGCATAGAAGGCTTTGTCAAATCGTTAATAGCTACGATTTCGTATCCCTTAGCGCCAAACATCTGGCGGAAAGCCAAACGACCAATACGGCCGAATCCATTAATAGCAACTCTTACATCTGCCATTTTTATATCTCCTAAATATTAGATTAGAAATTATTA
>JAFZWX010000035.1 GCA_017617145.1 Treponema sp.
CTGGAGGATTTTGAAAACGACTCTCTGGATTTAGTTTTGTTATATGATGCGCTTCATGGTGGAGACGGCAAGGGTAAATATATGCTTTTTGAAGAATCACAGCGGGTATTAAAAGCGGGTGGTTGTCTTTCGATTCTCCCGCTTCACCTTAGCAATTGGCGCGACCGGGAAGGAAAAAAGAAAACTTATTCGCTCAAAATGATAAAAGATGAAATTGAATCTTTCGGTTTCGACTATGCCGGAACGTGCCAGCAGAAAGGCGTTCACTGGGAAAAATGTCACACGCTTTATTACATTAAAAAAGGAAATATTACGTTTAATGGGCTGGAGCGTGTTGATGTAATGAACTTTATCAAAAATTAGGAATTTCCACAGAATTTTTTCTCACAATATGATAAAATCCCAAACATGATTAAAGCCGTAATTTTTGACATGTTCGAAACGCTTGTAACTTTGTTTGAAGGCAAAACTTATTTTAGTGAAAATGTTGCAGAAGACCTGGGGCTCGGCACGCTGCTTGAAGAATACAGAAAATACTGGCACGCAACAGAAAATGACAGAACTCTTGGAAAAATCACTTTTGCGCAGGGAATAGAAACTTCACTCCGCCAGCTTGGTCAATATACACCCCAAAAAGTTGAGCTTGTAATGTCACACAGGCATGCCGCACTTCAGGATACTTTTTCTGCAATTCCAAAGGAGTCGGTTCAGCTCTTGCAGGAGCTCAAAGCACGCGGAATAAAAATCGGTCTTATGACAAACACATTTTCTGATGAACGCGATTTTATAAGGGCCTGCGTATTGTTTCCTTATTTTGATGTTCCGCTGATTTCTTATGAAATTGGAATCTGTAAACCAAGCCAGAAAATGTTTAGCATGATGACAGAGCGATTAGGTGTTACTGCCGCAGACTGCCTCTATGTTGGTGACGGTGGCTCTCGTGAATTATACGCTGCTCGCGAAGCCGGAATGCATCCTGTTCAATGCACCTGGTTTCACGAGCTTGCCTTTGAGCCTCATGTTCCTTGCCCGATTCTTGATGATTTTGACCACGCCGAAAAACAGATGGATGTTCTGAAGTTTATTTAATATGTTTCCTCATGGGCCAGCTTATTAATTCGGATTGTGGCATTGCTAAAACTTCTGCTGCGGTTGCCCATTTGTATGCGCAGGTTTCGCCAGCTTGCAGCTTCACACTGTTTTTGTCACAGTCAGTCACGCATAAATATCTTACGTGCAAGGCAGTTTCCCCAACACTTCGATCCAATTCTTCAAGTGACTGTGCAACAATTCCGGTTTCTTCACGAAGCTCACGGAAGGCTCCTTCCAGCACAGTTTCGCCTTGCAGAACAGAACCTCCCGCAGTTGCTTCCCAATAATTCGGATACGCAGGTTTGGTCGGGTCTCGCTGCATCAAAAGATAAGTCCCATCCACATGCCGTACCAGCACATGACAAACTATATGATAAACGCCGGCAGGAATCTTATCCTCTTCCTCGCGAACAAGAGTCATGCCTTCAATTTTTTCAAAGTTAGAATTGTATGCGTCCCAAATTTCCATATTTTTCCTTGTTATCCTATTGTACAAAGCTTTCCCTGCAGAACATAACCAAGCTTTACATAGCAGGCATTCGAAGCAGCATAGTCGGCATCGGTGTAGAGCATTGGAATGTAGCCTGAGTCTGCTGCAACTTTTGTAACCTGGTAAACAAGATTTTCTGCGTAGTGCTTGCGGCGGAAATCCTTGCGGGTAAAAACAAGACCAAGACTTGCCATGTTGCCGGTGACTCTGAAATCGCAGCTTGCAACAAAAGTGCCTTCTGCGTTTTTCCAAAGGTAAGTGTGGCCGTCTTCAATAAGCGCCTTGGAAGATTTTCTGTAGCCTTCGCGGTCGGTTAAATCAAGCTGAAGTTCGGTGTGAAAGGTTTCTTTAAAATCTGTAAGAGTTTCTAAATCCTGCTCCGTGCAATGATAAATCTCCCCATCTGTCGGGGTAACTTTTTCAGGCTCCACAGGATTAAGGCAGTCGTAGGCAAACATGTTTTTCAAAATGGAAAGTTTTTTGCCGTCGCCCAGAGCGCGTTTCATAAAATATTCAGCAAGCTCGTACTTCATATTTATGCCGTGGTTGCCGTCCAAAAATCCGTGCTGGTCAGCAAGCTTGTAGGTATTTTCCATTTCGTCTTCGGTAGCGTCATCCACAGTCCAGATCCAAACAGGAAAAGGACTGGTCGAATAACAGATAATCATGCGGCTATGGTCGCTTAAAAGCAGCTCGCATTCCCGCGTCATAATTCTGGACAAAACAAAAAAAGTATATTTGTCCGCCTCAAGAATTTTAAAATCCCGTTCGTCTACAAAAGTGTCCATCACTTATCCTCCCTTATTTCAACACAGGCTTCCAGTTATCATCAGCATCCAGAAACAACTCGGAATACTTTTCGTCCAGTACAAGTTTTAGCATTGTTTCAAAGTGCCACATGGTGGAATAATTTTGAAGCGCCGAAGGCTCTACCCAGAAAACCTTACCTTCTTCGGATGATTGCAAGGTGCCCGAAAAATCTGTTGCCTTAAAAACAAAAACCATATAGCGGCTGCCGTCTTGTTCGAACCAGTCTTTTATGCCGCAGAGTTTTGGGTCTTTAATTGTAAGGCCGGTTTCTTCTTTTACTTCACGAATTACAGAATCTACAATCGGTTCATTTTCGTCAACATGACCGCCGGGACAGGTGATCCCCTTAAAACCCTTGCCAACCTTTTTCTGCACCAGAAGCTTTGTTCCGTCAAAAATCATGCACATATTTGTAAGAATAACTTTTTCTTTTCGTTCCATAATTGCTCCATTTTACGACTGCCGCGAAATCAAATCCAGCCGCTTGAAGGCGTTCTGGCACCACTTAAAAGTCTCCGACATCACTGCGTCAAAATCAAAATCATCCGGGAGCGAAGCAAACTCAAGAATGCGGCGGTCTGATTCGGACACGGCGGCTTTCAAATCTGCCTTTTTCAAAATAAAATTGCCGGTTTCAAGATAATGCAGATTCTGAATCAAAAAAAAGAAAAACTTACAGGTGCCGCGAAACTTTTCAATATTCTTTTCGCGAGGCCTATGAATGTAGCGGTGGCATAACTCGTGATAAAGATTTCCAAGACAAAACTTTACATAGTTAATTTCATCTTCTCGCGTAAATGGCGTAAGCAGCGGTTCAAGCTTTCCGTAAACATCCTTTGTTGTATAAAGCAGCTGGCAGGTTTCAAGCGGCGACCAGCTTTTCATTTCGTCCTTGCCGCAGATAAATCCGCAGGACTTGTCATAATTTCCAAGAC
>JAFZWX010000036.1 GCA_017617145.1 Treponema sp.
AAGTATGGAGAAAGCATAATTTCTTCTGCAAGAACAATGTTTGCTTTTGCAGTAGCCATATAATCATTAATTGCCTTCTTTTTCTTAGAAGAGCTGTAGAAATAACGTACGGCGTAGTAATCTTTTACAATTGTATAAAGTCCTGAAGTTGTCCAGTCAATCTGGCTTGAGTTAGAGTCAATATCCCAGCCATATTTGTTGTAAACCCACCAAACTACTTTTGTACAGTACCAGGTATATGTATCGGCTTTTGTAACAACATTAAAGATGTTTACAGTATTCTTAAAGAAACCGTATTCCATGTTTGTGTTGTTCATGTCGCAGTAGTAATCCATATATGCCTGAGCAGAGTCGAGCTTTGATTTGTTCAAAGAATATTTTGGATTAAGAACAGCAGCATTTACCTTTGTGCGCCACTGATATGCAGTTTCATAACCTGCACCCTTGCTGATTGCAGTTTCAAGACAGTATACGTTTTCGTTGTTTGGATCGTATTTGTCAAGGTCAAGAACAGCTGCGTGATAGTATGAACCAGGAAGTGTTTTTGGAGAAACCCAGTCTACAACAGTTCCTACAAGGTCATCTGTTCCACCAGAAACATAAACAGCACCATCTTTGTTGAATGGCATGTTTGTCAAAGCAGGATAGCTGCTTGAACCTGAACTGCTGCTGCTTCCAGAACGGGCTGCACGAGCGGCTGCAAAGCGAGAACCGGTTGCTTCCATATCTGTACCATATTTAGCATCAAAAGCAGCAAGAGCTTCAAGATCTCCGTCTGAACCAAGTGCTTCAAGTACAGCGGCAAAGTCGGCATCAACTTCTGCTTCCCACGCATCAATATCTGCAGGTGCTACTCCAGATTTGATCACATCAATCTTGCTGTCAGAAACATCGTAAGAAAGTTCCTTTTTACAGCCAACCAGTACAACTGTTAAAACAGTTAAACAAAGAAGTAGTTTTTTCATCTTTTTCCCCTATTCTTTAATAATACTATATTATCGGATTTTTGCAACAGAATTGTTTGTATATTATGCAAATCAATGGACATGCAATCATGTGGAAAAAAATGGCGGAAGCGAAGTGCAATCATGTGGAAAACAAAGCTGCTCCCGCGAAGGTGTGCCTGCAAACTACGGCGAAGCTTGCAAGGAAAGATTTAACTCGCTTCGCTCGGCAAGCGTCGAAGTAGTTTGCAATCACCCCTCCGCTCCGCAACTTTGTTTTCAACTTGATATATGTTTTCGTCTTCCGCCATTTTTTTCAGCCTAGTTCATATAAATTGATTTCCATGAACTACTTCAAAAAAAGCCGGATTCTATGTATTATTATTTAAGAATATGAAATACAAACACCTTCTTTTTGATATGGATAATACGCTTTACCCGGCAAGCTCTGATATGGATAAGGGGATTACCAGGCGCATGCTGGAATGTGTGGCAGAGCATTTTAAATGCAGCATTGAAGAGGCGCAAGAACGAAGGGCTGAAGGGATTGTGCATTATTCTACTACACTTGAATGGCTCAGGGCAGAAGGAATGACTGATTTTGAAGGCTTTTTGCGGCATGTTCATCCGGATAATGAAGCGGACGAGCTTTTACCACAACCAAGGCTCAGGGAATTTTTGTTGTCGCTTGATTATCCAAAATCGATTCTTACAAATGCACCGCATGAACATTCCGACCGCGTGCTTGAAAAGCTTGGTGTTGCCGATTTATTTATGTGCGTTACCGATATCCGCGATGCAAACTTTTACGGTAAACCCTACCCCAACGCTTATTTTGCAGCACTCAAAAAAGTTGGTGCCACAATTGAAGACACTTTATTCTTAGATGATATGCAAAAATATACTGACGGATGGGCAGCACTTGGAGGAACTTCGGTTTTAATTGGAAGCCCCAACGGAAAGCCTCTTGCTCCAGACGCCCGCCCTATGATTGAAGCCCGAAAAGCTAACAAAGGCCTTGGCGAAGGAAAAACAATCAGACTTGCTTCAATTTATGAACTTCCAGAGCTTTTGAAAAAATTAGAGGCTGAAAATTAATGACTCACCAACTGCACTTTTCAACAGATAAAAAAATAAGACTTGATGAATTTTTAAGACAGGCACTTCCAAAGCAAATAAATCAGGATATTTCCAATTCAAAAATCCGCAGGCTTATTGTTGCAGGAGCAGTTAGTGTAAATGGAAGACATACTGTACGCCCTTCTTTTGAGCTGCGCGGAAAATCGGAAGTTGTCGTTGAAATTGATTTAGAAAAACTCTTTTACGAAAAGCAGCCCGACGACATTAAATTTGAAGTTACGACTGACACAGTTTTGTTTGAAGATGAAAATCTGATTTTTATAAACAAGCCCGCATTCTTTCCTGTTGAACAGACAATCACCGGTAACCGCGATAACCTTCACGATGCAGTTGTAAGATATTTGTGGTCAAAAAATCCGGAACTCAGAAACCCGCCTTACGTTGGAATTATGCACCGCCTTGACCGCGAAACAAGCGGAGTAATTTTATTTACAAAAACGCGTGCAATAAACAAACAGATTTCTGAACTTTTTCAGTCGCATTCGTTTGTCAAAAAATATTATGCGGTTGTACCTGCAGTCAATCAGCTGAAAGTCGGAACTAAACTTGAGCCAGGTACACTGTTTACAGTTGAAATGAACATGGGTCGTATTTCACCAGGTAGTCAGGCTGCAAAATGGGGTCAAACAAAAGATGGACAATATTCCAAAACTGATTTTAAGGTGCTCAGGACAATTACTGTTGAAAGTACAAAATGTCTTTTAATAGAATGCACCCTTTACACCGGTCGCACCCACCAGATTCGCGTTCACTTAAGCAGCCTTGGCCTTCCACTTTTAGGCGACACCCTTTACGGCGGCCTGCAGGCAAACCGCATTTACCTTCACTCCTGCGAACTAACCTGTGAACTTTTTTCTGTAAAATCAGAATGCCCCTGGTAAATACCACACACGGTCCCTGAGCAAAGAGTGGTCCCTGAGCCTGTCGAAGGGTCACTAGAAGTTGGCATTTTTTTGTTCCATTTATTATAAAATGGTTTATAATAGAAGAAGAGAGAGTTCCACAAAAATTTGGAGGACAACAATGAAAAAACTTTTAAAATTATTCGGATTGCTGCTTGCAATGGGAACATTATTCTGTTTAAGTTCATGTGATGATTTGCTGGGTTTGAATGGAGAAGATACACCAACAAAACAAGAAATTGAAGATGAATACTACAACAACCCTATTAATCATACTTTTGTGAAGGATAATACTACTGTAGGAAACAGTTTTATTTATTATAACTCAACAACTAAGTTTTCTTATACTGATCATGATTCTTGTTATTATCAAATGAGTTTTAATGTTGGCAAAAAAACATGGCAGATATATACAAGAACTACATCTTCAGTAACAAAAATTGAAGATGTTTCTGGTGGTACTTTTACTGGTAATCCATCAGCAGAGGGAGACTTAGTATTAACGTCTTCAGATGTTAAATCTGCATCACAAACAGTAACAATAAAGAAAAATGATGATGGAACATTGTATTTTGTAGGCAACGTAGCAGCCTCACACAAAGCAATCGGTGCCAAAGACGCAAAATAAATCCCATGTCATTCCCGTGCTTGACACGGGAATCTTTTTCATAGACAACCCTTCGACAGGCTCAGGGACCGCGAACTACTTCTTCAACTTCTTAAACAGCTTCACCAAAAGTCCAACCTTTCCAAAAAGCAGCCAGAAGAAGAATGCTGCAACTGCAATAACCGGGATACCAAAAATTACAATATAGAACAAAACCTTTAGAAGGTTCCAGAAAAAACCTATTATGTTAGAAACAAACTCGTTCCAGGAATTCTTTACATCGGGCAGAATTATTCCGCCTTCATCTTTGCCGTGTTCAAACGACATGTTTATATATATAGTAGAATAATCAATCTGGCCCGAAAGTCTTTTAAAGCGGTTTTCGGTACTTTCTATATCTTCTATAACTTCGTTGAGCTGGCGTTCTACTTCAAGTAAATCTTTTATATCTTTTGCTTCACTCAAATAAGACTGAAGCTTGTCGCGCAAAATATATTTTGTTTCAAGGCGGGACTTCATGTCATAATAATTGTCACTGACATCCTGCGAACTGACACTGCGGTTTGTAATACGGCCAAAGCTTCCAACCTGAGACATTGCTTCGTCAAAACGTGATGATGGAACTCTTACTGTAAAACCTGCACCATACTGCCAGGTGTTTGCATTTGTAACATAACCGCCAAGGGATGCAGCCCACTGTGCAATTTTATCTTCGGCATCGGTGATGGTTTGAACTTCTAATGAAACATTTCCTGTGCGGATAAGCTTGCGTTCATATTCATATACAGGGCCTTCATTTCCACCTTCATAAATGGGTCCACCATCATTATATCCCGAGCCAGTCACCATAGCTTCTTCATATTCCATGTCATCAAAATAAACGGAATCGGCCATAGCGGCTTGTGAAGCTCTTGTTGCTACCTTTGCAGAAGCATTAATGCCATAAGATTGTTTAGTACTGTAAGAATTGCTTTTTTTAGAACAGCCTGCAATAAAAATAAGACAGATTGCACAGATTGCGCAGAACAGTCCTTTTTTGTTTTTTTCTATAAATGTTTTCATTCAATCACCTCGAACTCAGGTCCTTCTTCACCTGCAAAAATGTGAACGCGGCATTCTTCCATACAGACATTTTCGCAGAATGCTGTAAGATTCATCGCATCTTCACTTAATAAATCATCAGGATTATAAGAAGTTACAATCGTGCTTTCCTCACCTTCACCTGCGAGCCGCGACATTGCACCATTAAGCACCACAATATCTTTTACAAGTGGAATAAGTTCATGCTGATTTTTTTCTTCATACTTCTGTTCAAGAAATAGCAGCTGCATTTTTTCTAACGCAAGGTGCTTTTCTGCTTCAGGAACAAAACCGCTTTTATAACCGCAGTTGTTGCAGCGCTGCCATTCAGCAAAATCTGCAAAAAAACGCGATGCATAAATACGCAGGGGTTTGAGTACCGATAAAAACCACGGAACCGCTCTGCCGCTTGAATAAAAGGTTCTGCACGCAAAAGAAACATCACGTGCATAACGGATATCCTGAGCAGAAAAAGTGCCTGTAACACGGGCTGTTTTTTCTTCTTCGGCATTCATTGTTTGTGGAAAATCTATGTGATTGGGATACTGTTGAATTGCAAAATCAAGTCGATCTAAAAACTGTTTAAGTGAATCACCGGCTTCTTCGGCATAAGTCATATCAAAACCGAATACAAGACCATAGTCGTTGAGCAAGCGTGCTTTATTAGAATAAAACTTTTTGTCAAAAAGAAGCTTACCGCCTTTGGAAGCCACGCGCAAAGGAATATCAAATGAGCAGAAAATCTGTGTGGCAGCAGCGGCAACTTCGCGATCAATAGTTTGAGCTTCTATATATATAGAAACAAAAACGTCGGGAGCATGCTGCACAATTAAATTGATAAGTTTAAGCACCCGGCGTTTGTCTTTTGCAACATCGCTGTCGTGAATTGAAAACTCAGTAATGCCCTTTTGAGTGAGGGTCGCAATTTGAGCTTCTAATTCCTGAGATGTGAATTTATATTCGGTAATCATTTTTTCGAATAAGAGATTGTCGGGTCAAGCCCGACAATGACACTTCTTGCAAAGGCCCCTGTCATTCCCGGGCTTGACCCGGGAATCTCACTCTTAAAGTAACTCAATTCCCCGTTTCTTGCAATCGGCTTTAATTTCATCGGTCCAGACGCTAACCTGGGTTTCGCCGATGTGGGCCTTGCGCAGAAGGAACATGCAAAGCCTTGACTGACCAATTCCGCCGCCAAGAGTCTGTGTAAGTTCGCCCTTCAAAAGCTTTGAATGGAATTCAAACTTTGCACGTTCAGGGCAGCCGCGTTCTTCAAGCTGAAGTTTAAGGCTTTCAGGACTTACACGAATACCCATAGAACTAAGTTCAAAGGCACGTTCCAGAACAGGGTTCCATACAAGAATATCTCCGTTCAAACCGCGGTGACCGTCGCCGCATTCGGTAATCCAGTCATCGTAGTCCGGGGCGCGTCCGTCGTGAATAGTTCCGTCCGGAAGCTTGCCGCCAATACCGGTAATGAAAACTGCTCCATATTCTTTTGCAACCTTATCTTCACGCTCTTTTGGTGTGAGCTTCGGATACTTTTTCTGCAAATCGTCGGCATACAAAATCTTAATTTCTTTTGGAAGCACAGGCTTAATTGCAGGATAGCGGTCGTAAATAAAGAATTCGGTTCTCTGAATACAGCGGTAAACCTTTTTTACAATTTCGTGCAAAAAGAAAACCGTGCGGTCTTTAGGGTCAATTGCCATTTCCCAGTCCCACTGGTCTACGTAAATAGAATGAATCGGGTCAAGATCTTCGTCCGGGCGCAGGGCATTCATATCGGTATAAATACCAAAGCCAGGTTCAAGTCCCAAAGAAGTAATCTTAAGGCGCTTCCATTTTGCAAGAGACTGAACAATTTCCATGCGGCTTTCGTGCAAGGCTTTTACAGGAAAGCTTACAGGGCGTTCAACTCCGTTAAGGTCGTCATTAATTCCAGTTCCGGCGCCTACAAATAAAGGTGCTGTAACACGGTATAAGTTTAATTCAGTGCTCAAGGCAAGCTGAAAAAAGTCTTTTATTGCAATAATAGCATGCTCGGTTTCGCGAGTGCTGAGGATTGATGTATATTTTTTCATAATTCTGTCCTTATATTATATTGTTTTAAGAAGTGAGATTCCCGGGTCAAGCCCGAGAATGACCAAGTGTCATTGCCGTGCTTGACACGGCAATCTTTTTTTACTCACTGTCATAGTTTATAAGCGTGGTCACCTTACAAGGTTTGAGCACCGACTCGTAATTCAAGAAGGGAAGACCGATTACGCCGAAGAAATCAGTTACTTCCCCGCCTCCCTGCTCAATAAGGTTTTTGGCGGCTGCGAGCGTTCCGCCTGTGGCAATTAAATCATCAACAACTAAGAACTTCTGACCGGCTTTTACATCGGACTTGTGGACTTCTACTGTTGCTGTTCCATATTCAAGGGCGTAACTGCATTGGTAAGTATCGCCCGGGAGCTTTCCTTTTTTGCGGATTAAAACAAGAGGTATTCCAAGCTTTTCGGCAAAAGGTGCAGCAAAAATAAAACCGCGGCTTTCTACGGCAGCAACTGCGTCAATTTTGGTATCCTTGTATTTTTCGATCATCTGGTCTATGCAGAACTTGAGTGCTTCGGGGTTTACAAGAACTCCGGTAATATCATAAAAAAGAATTCCAGGCTTTGGAAAATCGGGAACACGGCGAATTGCCTTGTCGAGCATTTCAAGATTCATCATAGAACACCTTCTACATAAAAATAATAATTTATTTTAATACTATGAATGATTAAATACAATAGGATATAACTAGAAAAATGGCTTCCGGTCGTGTCCAGATTTCAAAACCGGCGGTTCACCGCCTACATGCTGAAGTGCCTTGTAATTATATACTTGGCCGCTTTGCGGCCGCACTTCAGAATGTTTTTGAATCTGGCCACTCCCTCGCGCCATTTTTCAGATTAAATTTATATTGTAATACAAGCATTTCCGTCCGCGATTTTTTCCGATGCCTACTATTATTATTTATCAGGTATGTCGAGATAAAAATGAAATGCTCAGGATTACCATAAGAAGAATGTATATACCTGCACCAAGGACCAGGGCACCTATTCCGCTCGAAATACATAAAATTGTGTAGTTTATGAGTTTAAATAGAATATATGCAAACTTATAGAAAAAGGCACTTATTACAATTAAAAATGGGAAACTGAAAACCCAGGAAAAACGGAACATCTGATTACCGCCTACTCTATTATTCCAGGCAAAGCTGCCAAGCAAGATGAATAATAAAAGGAAGTATAGAGGGAACAAAAGTCTGTTCAGCATTACAAGAGAATACAATTCCCGGGCAAAACCAAATTCATCGGCATTTTTCATAAACTTAAACAAAAGGAACAACGAAGTGTTTTCCGGATTATCCGGCGATTCTTCAAGCAGTAAAAATTCCGAATATTTCATAGGGAAAATAAGATATTCCGGAGTAACAGCAGTAGTTCCATCAGGATATGAATAAGTTGGCCCAAACTGAATATCAGGATCATCACGTCCTACAGCCTTTAACAATATATACGGAACAAAATCGGTTTTTTCTTCAATCTGAAGCATTTCTTTTGTAGCGGCAGTAAGATTTTTTACACTTACCGGCATCATTTTTGCATAAGGAACAGTAAGCTTTCTTGTAACACGTCCATAACTGTTAAGACTAACGATTGTAAGATCTCGCAGATATTGAATAGACTGACCTGTAGATTGTACAGATGTTACACCTTTATAATAAACAATTTCTTTTGCGCCGTTTGGATGTCTGTAAGCAAAAAATACATCATTTGCACTTTCAAAAGATTGCAATTCAAGAGTTTCGTCTACAAAAAAGTATTCCTGCTCAATCCTGCTGGTTGCAACATCAAGATAAAATAAAACATCAGAATCGCGCTTAAGGTCATCATAGTTTTCATATAAACCACGGAAAATATAATATGCTTCCAGATCGTTTTTGTTTACAAGAGCAAGGTATCCCTTATATTTCTGATCGTAAATTTCATATTCTTCGCCGGTAACTGCCTTATGCTTTTGAGTAATATTATTCCAGGCTTGAGCCGAAATTGTCTTCAATTCATCGATATTTGGATTTTTTGGATCTGTAAGCTTTATTCCCAACTCTGCATAATAATGAGCATTAAACCACTGTTCGTTATCAAAAGCAGATTTTGCCTGAAGCAGACATTTATATGAATCATTAATCTGGTCAACATCCATTATCAGCGAATTATCAGTTTTTTCGAGCGGTTGTGCGCTGGTAAGATCAAATTTTAATCCGCTTGTATAGATTCTGTTTATTTCCATATCTGCCCGACTCTTAAGGTCACGGGCTTCCTGAGAATTTGGATTAAGTTTTAAAGCAGCGTTTGCATAAACAAGAGCACGTTCATTAACTCCGTTATCAAGCAAAAGATTTCCAACATCAATATATTCTTTTATGATTTTTGTTTTATTAACAAGTTCTGTTCTTTTCTGTTTTGACCAAAGCGATAAGGTTTCGTTTGTTAAAGTTACAAGAAAAGTACAAACCAAACCAGAAATTATTACAAGCTTAAAACGTTCAATCATTGCAGAAGAAAATCCCTGCGTGCTGCCCTGTGAATTGTGTCCAAAATATACAGAAAGGGAGATTACAAAACCAGAAATTGCCATTGCAGGTAAAAATCTTGCAAAATACTCAATACCTATGCAGAATTTGTACAGTACATTAGAACGTGAAGGAACATCAACAGGAACAGCTCCAAACATTGCGGTTACAAAACAAACAACAAAACCGAGCCCTAAAAAAACAGATAAAATAGTAAAGATTTTTTTCATATTAGCACCTTATTCGCCTACAGGCTCCTCTTATTTCTTGTTGCAAACCGAACAATTCCAATAATAATGAAAACAAGACTCAAAGTAACATTTGCAAGTACAAGCAACGGGTCATCCATAAATTTTGAAAGGAAAACAAAAAATGCTTTATTATTAATATGCTGTCTTCTAAAAGAAGTAAACACAGGATGGAAATATAAAGTGTGTGCGGCAAAAACAGCAAATGTCATTAACATTAAAAATCCGGTATTCAAAAGACGCCATCTGAACAAATCTGCAGTACCATAAAGAGAGGCAAGCAAAAGTCCAAGAGAGATGAATGCAAGATAGAAGGTCCAGCCTTTTGAAAAAGCAGTCATTGCCCTTTCTGAAATCATTGCAAACGAAATTATTTGTTGTGAATCAGACTGACCAAAAGCTTTTTTTATAAGAATATCACTATAAGGAGCAGCATCGCGGAAAAGAATAAAATCACGCGAAGGCTTTAAAGTTTCTACTTCAACCGTTCCTTCTTCAGTTGTATCAATTACAATTGCAGTAGTATTAAGATAAGGATTTTTATTGTAATCAGAAGTAAAATAGTAGATTTTATCACCATTCTGGCGGAAATAACCTTCTGTAAGCACTTTAGAACTGTCTTTTATATTGTATGAAACTTTTTGCTCAAAATGCCCAACCAAAGGAATAAAGATTATCCAGGTTAAACTTGAAAGAACAATAAAAAATATAAAATGTGCAATTCCACCCTTATTACTAATTCTTCTGTAAACCATTGCAGGACAAACAAATAAAAGCAGACAATTTAAAACATAAAAAAGAATTCTTAGTAAATCTTCCTTTTTGAAAAACTCAAATGGTAATCCCGCAACTGAAGACTGAATCTGCAGATATATATAATAGAAGAACATACCGGCAACAGTTCCAATTACGAGAAACAGAAAATAAGTGAGAACAAGTCCAAACGCTTTTTTCATAAAAAATTATTCCTACCCCGTTTGATTATCGGCAGAAAAGATTTATTCAATTATACACTATTTTTGTGAAGGAATCAAAAATAATTTGACATTTCGGCCACTTATATAGTAAAATATAGATTGTATAGTTTTAAATTAAAAATTTGGAGAAATAGTTTAAAATGGATAGTAACAACGTAGTTATTCCTGGATTTGACCAAGATAAAGACGACAGCCTCCAGATACGTTTGGATAAGTCTTTTGGAGTACCTAACGGACTCATCGTTTATCTTACAGGATATATCGACACGTATAACTCAACATATTTTCAGAAAAAAATCACACAGGTAATTGAAGCAGGATTTGTTAATCTTATTTTCAACTGTGCTGCATTAAACTATGTTTCATCAACCGGAATCGGATCTTTTACTGTATTCTTAAAGATGGTAAAACCAAAAGGTGGTGATATAGTTCTTCTTGAAATTCAGCCTAAGGTTTATGAGGTTTTCCAGTTACTTGGATTCTCTCAGTTTTTTAATATTAAGAATTCTACAGAAGAGGCAATTGGTTTCTTCTCTGAAGGTGGCGAAACTGCTTCATCTGTTTTCCCACTTGTTATAGGATGTCCTGTTTGCAATAAAAAGCTTAGAGCTGTAAAATCAGGCCGCTTCAGATGTTCAGGCTGTAAGTCAATTCTTGCAATAAATGAACGAGGCGAAGTTTCGCTTGGATAAACAATTTCAAGTGTAAGAAGAATCCGGTCATTAAAGGCCGGATTTTTTTTATTCACGTGGATAACTTGTGGAAAAGTCGGTTAAAAAGTAGTATACAAGCGTTTTTTAAGTAAAAAAGGTATTTATGCACCGCATAAAGCAATACATAAAAATGTAGTTCAACGTTTTTATTAGTAGTAACAAACATGCTAATTCTATATATTATAACAACTTAGCAACGCTTTTTGTATTAATTCTAAAATTGTAAATATCTTTGGGAAAATATTTTTAAATCTAAACTGTGTCATTTTTAGACACCAAACATAAAAAAAATGTGGATAACTTGTGGAAAGGTCGTGAATAATCGGTTGCTTGCGAAAATACAGATTTAATATATAATAGAGTTATGAACACAAAGCTTCTTATGCTTCAGGAAAAGATAGAACTTGCACTTTCTCAAGCTATGTCATTTGAATACGACCTTAAATGGCAAAAAGAATCTTTTGGAGAGCTTCCTGCTGCAATTACACAAAATCAGACATTTATAAAAAACCTTATAAAACCGAATATAGATTTAATTCAACTTGGCGGAAAAAGATGGCGTCCTGTTTTTCTTATGCTTTGCTATCAGACTGCTAAAGACAAGTTAAAAAAACAAAACCCAGATGCAAAGCTTTTAAGTGAAAAAACTGCCCTTTCCCTAACCCCTCTGGTAGAGTTTGTTCATACTGCAAGCCTTATTCATGATGACATTGAAGACAGTGCAGATTTACGTAGAGGAAAACCTGCTGCACATATTACCTGGGGTATAGACCATGCGCTTAACAGTGCAAGCTGGCTTTATTTTGAAGCTCCGGTTTGTATAGAAACAGCCAGACTTAACGAAAACCAAAAGCTTGTATTTTACAGACTATATACAAATGAGCTTCGTCGTCTTCATCTTGGACAGGCAATGGATATTTACTGGCATAAAGAAAAATCAGTTTACCCTACAACAGACGAATATCAGGCGATGGTACAAAACAAAACAGGAACTCTTGCCTCTTTAGCAGCACAAGTAGGCTTTATTGCCGGTGGCGCTTCAGAAAAACAAGCTGCAGAATATGGGAAAATTGCTGCTCAAATTGGAGTTGGATTTCAGATAATTGATGATGTTATTAATCTTACAAAGGGAAATCCCGGTAAAAAACGTGGTGATGATATTGTAGAAGGAAAAAAATCACTGCCGGTTCTTATTCATATCCAGAAATACCCTAAAGATAAAGCAAAAATCAGTAAACTTATGGCACAGGCAGAAAAAGAAGGTATAAATTCACCTGCTGTGGAAGAATGTATTTCTTTGCTGCAAAAAAGTAACTGTATACAAATAGCAGCAGAACAAGGAAAAAAACTTATTCAGGAAAACTGTTCAAAATTTGCAGATAATCCACTGATAACAGAATTGTTCAATGAAATGATACCTAAGGAGTACAGATGACAGAACGCCCGGACAAGTTAAACAATCATGCAATTATGCTCGCAAGTGGCGGAGATTATTATGAAGCAATAGCCTGCTTTAAAAGAGCCATAACAATTGAACAGAATAATTATCTTTTATGGTATAACCTTGGCATAACATACAGAGACAGCGGTGATATTCATAATGCACGAACTTCTTTAGAAAAAGCACACCAGATTGCACCAGAACGAATTGATGTTCTTGATACACTTAGTGTTCTTTGTATAAGTGATGAAGATTATATATCCGCTTTAAGTTACAGTCAGGAAGGAATAGATCTTGCTCCGGACAATTCTTCTTTCTGGAACAATGCCGGTGTTGCACTTTTTAATCTTGAAAAATATGAACTTGCCAGTGAGCACTTTGAACAGGCTCTTTGCAGAAATCCTTATGATGTAAATGCACTTTACAATTTGCGCGATACCTACCAGGAATTACACAACCAGGCAGGAGCGAGGGAATGTGACAAAAGATTAAAGGAACTTGGACAATAGCATTAGTGGTCAAGATGAGCACGGGCAAGCTTGCTGATTTCATCTGCAAGACACTGGAGCGGAACCTGCTTTTGAACTGCACCAAGTTCCCAGGCAACCTTTGGCATTCCGTAAACAATACAAGAAGCCTGATCTTGTCCTAAGGTCCAGGCACCTTTTTTACGCATTTCGGCAAGTTGTGCAGCACCATCACGTCCCATGCCAGTCATAATTACACCCAAAGACTTGTTTCCATATTGTTTTGCAACTGACTCAAAAAGCATATCTGCAGAAGGTCGGTGACCATTACGCAAATCGTCTTGAGTTAAACGGATAATTGCATTAAGAGAACGCTTTTCAACCATAAGATGATAATCGCCTGGAGCAATATAAACATGGCCACCTAAAACCGGTTCGCCGTTCTTTGCTTCAGAAACTTCAAGAGGACATATATGGTTTAAACTTTCTGCAAATTCTGTAGTGAAACCTGCCGGCATATGCTGAACAACCAGAATAGGCTGCTTTAAGTTAGGGTCAATTTTTGAAAGCATATCTCTTAGCGCATTTGGACCGCCTGTAGAAATACCAATCGCAATAATTTCTATACGGCCACCATCGCGTTCAGGAGTAATAACTGCAGGTTCCTTTGTACGCGGAGCATTCCATGAAGCAGGAGGCACAAATTCTGTTTTTGTAACAGAAGCAAGCTTTGCAGCATCCTCACCTTTTTTTTGTGCAACAAAACGCGCTGCAGCCTTAAGCTTTATCTGATGAGTAAAATAATCAGCATCAGGAACAGACTTGCCATGTCTTGAAGCATACGAAGCACCATAGCTTGAAACATATTCTATAATTTCATCAGAAACATCACCAATTTTGAGCGTAACAGACGAACCGCCTGGCTTTGTAATAAAGTCAGCTGCACCAAGCTCAAGACAACGCATGGTAACAGCGGCTCCTTCGGTAGCAATGCTCGAAAGAATAATAACCGGAATATCAATATGACGGAGTCTTCTCTGTTCAAGAAACTGAACTCCGGTCATTACAGGCATTTCAATATCAAGTAAAATTACATCCGGCTTGTAAACAGGAATTTTATCAAGAAGGTCCTGTCCGTTTTCGGCTTTGGCAACAACCTCAAGTCCTTCACAGTCAGAAATAATTCGGCTAATCAAATTCCGCATTAACGCAGAATCATCACAAATCATTACAGAAATTTTATCCATAACAACTTACCTGTTCTTTTTATAGAGACATGCCCATTCTGTTTTTAAGAACTCAAACTGAGTCTTCATACCAAACAACGATTCAGAGTGACCAATAAACAAATATGACTGTGCAGCCATAGATTCCCAGAAACGATTTATAACCGTAAGCTGTGCCGGTTCATCAAAATAAATCAGTACATTACGGCAGAAAACAACATCTAGGTTACGTGCACCAGAATCGTTCATAAGGTTATGATAGTCAAAGTGAATAGTATCTTGAAGTTCTTTCTTAACCTGATATCCGCCTTCAACCTTTGCAAAATATTTAGCAAGATAATCAGCAGGAATACCATCTACTTTATTATCAGCATAAAAGCCCTGCTGCCCTACCATAAGTGATTTAAGAGAAATATCGGAAGCGGTAACTTTAAAATCAAATCCTGGTGGACAGATTTCTTTCATTATCATTGCAATTGTATATGGTTCTTCACCAGTAGAACAACCCGCACTCCAGATACGAATAATTCTATCTCCAGTTTTTTTCTTTTGCTCAATGACCGCTGGAATAACATAATTAATAAAAGCATCAAAATGTGGCTGATTACGGAAAAATCTTGTAAGATTTGTAGTTACCGAATCGAGCATAATCTTCATTTCTTCGGAGTTCTTTAAAACAAGATCCAGATATTCTGCAGGGGTTGCGATGTTTTTCTTACGAAGCAAATCCTTTATACGACTGTCCAGAATAGACCTGTTTGTTGCCGAGAAAGTTATTCCGCACTGATCATAAATAACCTTACGGAATTTTTCATAATCCTGATCATTAAGTATTTCTAGCATGATACTATATTATACACCCGAAAGAGATAAAAAACAAACAAAAAAGGAAAACACAGAAAAATTATAAGGATAATTATAGAACGTTTTTGTAAATAAAACGGGCAGGACCATCATGATTATTGTCGTATTCTGTAACAAAATCAGCAATGTCTTTTATGGCAGCAAGCCCATTACACATTGCAACTCCATGACCGGTCATGCGGATAAGGCTTTCATCGTTCATGCTGTCGCCAAAGCCCATAGTTTGATTTAACGGAATATTCAATTCATTTGCAAGAAAGGTTACTGCTTCACCTTTGCCACAATCGGGAGGAAGCAGTTCAAGAAAATAAGGCTTGCTGGTAAAAATAACGGCGCGTTCTTTAAATTCTTCACGAAGGATTTTTTGAAGTTCAAGAAGCTGTTCGGGTTTGCCGGGAATAAGCATTTTTGTAAAACCTTTTTGTAGAAAACTTTCGTAGTCCGAGACAGCAACACCTTTTAGTCCGCAAAGATCTACATCAAGCTTTGTCCATTCTGTTGCTTCGCGATAGTAGATTGTATCTGGAGTATAAACTTCGGAGCGAAGGCCTGCTTTTTCTGCAAGCTGATTAGCACGCAGTAAGATTTGAGGCTCAACCTTTTTGCAAAAAATATTCTGACGCTTGTGCAAATCAAAAATACTGCAGCCGTTTATAGCAATTAAAAATCGCCCGGTTTCAAGCCCCGCAATCTGGAGCCGGCGAACAAAAGGAAGAATTGCATCTTCTGCCCTTCCCGAACAAAGCACAACATAAATGCCCTTTTGCGCACACTCCCGCAGCGCCTGAACATTCATATCCGAAATCTGCCGGTCATCGTTGAGCAAAGTGTCATCAAGATCAAGTGCAATAAGTTTTACATCAAGTGGAGCCATGAGGGTATTGTATAAAAAAATGAGGAAAAGTGCAAATTTGGTGGTGGATTGGGGGAAATTCTGGAGATTTTTCAAAAAAGTCTGCGAAAAATTTCCTCTTTTTAAAAATTTTGGCAATTACTATATAGGGGAAATTTTTGATTTTTCCGCCGGGGTGGTATGCCCTGAGCAATTTATTACACTAGGAGACTTTTCCTATGGAAGAAGTTTTTGAAGAAAATGTTGGTCCGCAGTATCCGGCTGAACTTTATACAAAAAGACCTAATGATACTGCGTTGTTAAGTCCGCTTTATGATTCTACGTTCAAAGGAATCTTTACACAGGAAACCGAAGAATCAAACCTTGCACTCAAGAGTTTCATTTCTGCGGTGTTTGGACGTGCAATAAAAAACGTCAAGCTCAAATCTAATGAACCTCATAAAGAAACACGAAAACAAAAAAGCATGCTTTTCGATATGAGTATTGAGTTCGATGATGGCGAACTTGCAGATATCGAATTACAGGCAAGAAATGAAGATTACGATTATGGAGTTCGTACAGAAATTCTTGCCGCAAGACTACTTGCAAATAGTGCCAAGCGTAAGACAAAATGGGAATCACCAAAAGTATATCAAATTTCTGTCTTGAACTTTCATTACAAAAAAGATGACAAGGAAGAAATGAGGTGGTATACTATGACTGATGATTCGGGTGCAAAACTTTCGGAACGACTGAATATTATCTTCATAGATTTGGTTTCAATTCGACATGCAGCAAAAACCAAATCTGCCGACAAGCTTACACCAATTGAAAAATGGGGTCTTTTCTTTTCGTATGTTGACCATGACGA
>JAFZWX010000037.1 GCA_017617145.1 Treponema sp.
ATAACGATTCAGTTTTGTTTTTTATTTTGATGAGAGACCTTTTTTTGTTCTCAAAAAAAAAGACTGTTTACTTTGAAAAACAGCCCTAAGTTGTATTTTTTTTAGAATTAGTATTGACAACTTGGGGCCTTATATGTGTTACACGTTTTTTTTATTAAAAATACTATGAACATATTGTAGAACTTTTTCTTCAGTTCCTATATATCCATAACCATTAACGCTTTCATTATTTTTTTCAGAAATAATTAGCAGATTATAATCTCCAATATTATTTTCGAAATCAATTTGACCTTTATGTCTTTTTTTGAATTCGATTTTCATTAAATTAAATTCATGATTATCTTCTTTAATTATATAGTTACCATCTTTTTCTTTAAATATATGAAACGGAACAGGTAAATATTGATTATCATTTTCTCTCCATCCCAGTCCGTATATTGGATAAACAAATAATTCTTCCATTTATATTCCTTTAGCTTAATTTCATATTTTCACTGAGCTTGACTCAGTGAAAATATATACAACTTAATATTCAAAATAATCATTTCGCTGGCTAAACCAGGAAAGAATTAATTCATTCAATTTTTTTGAATTAACTTTTGTTAATGGATAAATAAATTCTTTTACAATTATTTCTTTATCTTTAATTGTATATTCATAAATAACAAATTCTAGATCACAAAAATCATCGCTGCTATTTAAATAGTATCTTCCAACTGCAATAATTTTTTTATCAGTCAGCCAGCAAAATGAATCAATCCAGCCGCAGCTTCCAAAAAAGTCACGGAACAGAAGGTTTTCATCCCTATCAAAAATTCCAAATACTGAATCAATATCTAACAAAGGTGTGTATTTTCCATTTTTTTGTTTTTGTAAAGAACTGTGAATATCATTGTAGGCAAATTTATCGCCAAAATAATTCCATTTTTTTAAAACAGGGAACAATCTGTTTTTATATGATATGTTTTCCTTTTCTTTTTTTATTGTTCTTTGATTGTCAAATTTGAAATTTGTAATTTGTACCTGAGGATCGATTTTTTGTATTTCATAAATCCACCATTTTAATTCAGGAGGAAAAGTAAAATCTTGAGCAAAAACATAAAGCGACGAGAATGCTAAAATTATAAATAAAAATACTTTTTTCATTTTTCTCCAGCGCCCCAATGCGGGCGTCCGTGTAACAATTGGTTGTACCGCAGCGGGCTTGACCCGCTGTCGGCTACGAACCTTTGTTATGACAATTATATTTCTTATACAGAATTGGATTTCATAAATACTCTTTTCTTTAAGAATATTCTGTATAACCATTTGAAGCGTATGCTTCTATTATTATACTTTTCCTAAGCGGCGTAAAGCCGCGTACTATCGCTGCTTCGTGTAAACCCTAAAGTTCAATTTCATTTAAGAAAACAAGCTCGACTTGTTTTCTTAAATATTCTTTTTTAATAGATTTCTTCTTTAATGATTTGTGAAGAACCGTCCGCTTCCTTTTTTTCAATCCATATATACTGGCCATCTGTAAAATAATTTCCTTGACCTATGATTTTTTTCTCGCCTGTTATTACATTGAGCTGAACATTGTCATTATTATCCTTAAAAAAAGCAAAATTATTTATCAGCATTAAGTCATCAATTCTATGTTCTGGCTTAGGTTTATATATAGTTCTAATGTCGCCTGTTTTCCGGTCATATGCTTCAAGGCAATAATCTTTAGGTCCAGCATTAAGTTTTATCCATATAACCATATCATCTGAAATACAGCCATTTCGAATTCCGCTTTCTTTATCTCCTTCATATATTAATTGCATCTGCATGGTTTTTGTATTCATTAAAAAAAGTTTATACGTTACCCCTGTAGCATAAATTGGCTTATACTTACCATCATAATCATATTTTTTCAGTAATAATTCATTGTTTCTTGCATCATGGAGAAAATATTTTTCGTAATCAGAAAGAAAACGATGTGGATATTTTACAATATATCTTAATTTCTTCCCCCTTTCATTATATTCAATTATTCCATATTCTGAAGAAATATAAAAATTATTGGTTATCTCATCCCAATAATAATCTGGATAAGACCAGGAATAACTGAAGGTTTTAATTTTCTTTTTATTATTTACATCATAAAGGGTAAGATATTCTTTATCACTATGAGTTTTGGAATACTGATAGAGAAGCATATTATTATTATTATTAATCTGTATTCTATCTGATGATAAAAAGATTTCTGAATCTATCGTATAAATTTTATCGTCTGAACCGCTTTTTAGATGAAGCCAGTCATATCCAAACATTTCCCATAAAATTTGTTTTTTATAATACTGTTGATAAACAACATCTCCATTTGATGCAACAACAAATTCCCCTTTCCTATCTGGAAAGCTTTTGCAACTCAAAAAGAGAAATGTACATATAATGATTATAAAAACTTTTTTCACTTTGATTTTCCCTTTTTCGATTTCTTGTTTTCAGAAATCTGTTTGTTCCAGTGTTCCATTATAAGCTCTTCCATTTCTGAAGAGCCTGTTTTTATGGTTGTCTGCCTTGCAAGTTCTACAGATTTTTCATCAAGTATGGCGCCGTATTCAAAAAGAAGTTTTACGATTTTTATGCTGTTATATTCTATTGCTGAATTTATAGCTAAATCACCATGTTTTTTAAAATACCTTTTGTAGTTCCAGTCTGTAGCCGGGAAAAGAACTCTGTCAGTGGCTCTGCCTTTCATGTTAGGGTCTGCACCGTTTTCAAGTAAAATTTTAAGAATATTAAGAGCTGTTTCTTCAAGAATTATTATTTGTTCTCCTTGTTTA
>JAFZWX010000038.1 GCA_017617145.1 Treponema sp.
AACTTCTTCAAAAAGATTCAGAAATTTTGTTGTTTCTGGAAAATCTTTATTTTTAAAAGGATTCCACACATCAACACTTAGAACAGAATCAGAAAATGCACCCATAATTTTACAAGTATATGTCGCTCCATCAAATCCAGATATTCCGGCATTTTCTTCCATGAGTTTGAAAAAGTTTATTGTTGAAATATTCTCAAAGATTTTTTCATAATCTTCGATTCCGATTTTTTGGGAAACCCAATTATCACTTTCTTCATCAAAACTTTTATCAAACATATATCCGATACCAGCTTCAGTTTCTGTGCGACCTATCTGGTAACAATATAGACCTTCAAAGGAAACTGCTTTCTGAATAAGAAAATCCAAATATGAATCTTTATCAATTTTCATAAATGCAGACATATAGACCTCCAATATTAGTTTGTATTATACAGTATAAGGTGTAGCAAAAAGTGCTACAGGTTATTTTTCCCCCGTGCCCCCTTGTGTTCAAACTTAACTGAATGTGTAGTGCCCGGAGAAAAAAAAGATATTGAAAATAAACAATTTCTCTTCTGAAACTGTAGTAAACTTCACATAAAAAGGCATTGTGTAGCAAAAGTGTAGTTATATTTGGTAAGTATTGAATACTTTTGATATTCTTTGAATAGTTTTGAATTGGCTATTTTTTTAAATTTTCTTTGCACTACACATTTTTAAAAGAATTAAAATAAATTTTATATGACATATAAATATATTTATAAACTACATGTAGTTTTACAATGTGTAGTGTTGATTTTGTTTGTTCAAAATTAAACTTTTTTGACCGCTACGCGCGCTCCCCCCGCGTTTTTGAAAATCAACGTGCCGCCGTGAAACGGCGGCCTGGAAGAATCAGTGCGGAGCGAAGACGGTTTTTCAAACTCAAGCGTTTGCGAAGCAATCGCAAACTTTTGAAAGCTGTCTGAGCGGAGTTTTGCAAGATGAATGTTTTCTGGAAGAAATCATTTTGTCCGAAGGACCTTACCGAAATGTTATCATTTTTTCTGAAGGCATACGGAAGGAGCAGTCTTGCTCAATTTCAAGTGGCCGCGTAGCGGGCACAAACTTATGGCAAGTCTGCGACTGGAGCGTGCTTACACGCGACCAGAGCGACATTTGAAGGCACGGTTACAAGACTCAGAAAAAGCTTAACGCGTAGAACGGCGGCAACAAGGATGTTGCCGCCTTGCCGATTGAGCGCAGGGCTTGTCCCTGTGCGATTGAGGCAAAACTTTTTCCCATACAAAAAGAGTTCCCGAAAAGCCGCCCTTGTAGAACCAATGTAGCATCTTAAAACTGCGGGACAACTGTAATGTTGAGTAAAAAGGGTGCCCCCTGTCCCCCCTAAGCTTAGATTACATTCCTTATTTTTTTGGGAGGGGGTAAAGGGGGGTTCTTAGGGGGGAAAGGGGGAACACTTTTTGCGTGCCCGCAGTTTTAAGTTGCGATCCTCGCGGAAGACACTTGTTCATTTACCGACCAATATTCAGCGCGAAGAATTCATTTGGCGGCTTTCTCAAAAAGATAACCCATACAACGAAGGCCCACCTGCGGAAACAGGCAGATGCAAAAAGCGGAGGGTCCGCGAAGCGGTACCGTAGCGTTTGCAGCTGACTGTGCTTTCATTGCTCTCCTGCGAGCTTGGACAAAGGCCACCTTGCGAGCCCGCTAGTAAATGCAAACAGTGTGTGAACGAATGAAGCGCAACGAAGTGGAGCGGAATGAGTGAACACTCTGTTTGCTACCTTTCTGGAAGGCACGGTCCTAGACTTAGAAGGCATAGAGTGAGCGGAAGGTCTGCTTTGCAGTCCTGAAGCGAACGGCACTAAACAGACCCTTTTAATTTTATGCGCTCATTATGTTGTCCCAGGTCATCTGCAGAACATTACGCATCGACTGTATTTTTTCTTGTGTGTCGTGGTCGGCATAATGTTTAGACATGCTTTCTGTTCTGTGTCCCATGACTGCCTGAACTGTTTTAAGGTCTGTTCGCTGGCTTAAGATTGTTGCACAGAAATGACGGAGGCTGTGGAATACGATGTTTCTTTCTTTGCGTTGTTCTTCGCTTATTCCGATTTTCTCTAAAGCTTCATAAAGTCCATCGACATAATATGATGGCCAGTATGGTTGTTCCGGTTTTACAGGTGAGAAGAAAACATAGCTTATATCGCTGAACAAAGGATTCTCTTTTGCCATTAAATAAATCTGTGTGAGTGTTTCGTGGTCAATTGGTAAATCGCGGACATCTGAGTTCTTTGGAAGTTTCAAACCGTCTGTATCGTTCCAGCTGTGGCGAACATGAATAACATCTGCATCAAGATCCAAATCGTTGACTCTTAAACCGCTTATTTCGCCGGCTCTTAAACCGCAGTAAATGCCAAGCTTAAAGGCAAGATAATATGCCTTGTTGGACCATTCGACATTGAGAAGCTGTCGAACTTCTGATTCTGTTGGAATGCCTCTGTCGAGTTCTTCCGGATTAAAGCGCTCAATTCCTGTCATAGGATTTACTTCGATTTTTTTATTCTCGAACAGATAGCGGAATGCACGGCTTCCGCAATTTATGGCCTTGTTTACAGTACCGCCTTTAAGCCCCTTTTCTGTGTTGAGGTAGAAAAAGAAATCGTCTAAGGTTGAGCGGTCCAATTCCTGAACTGTTATTTCATCGCCGAAATATGGCTGCCAATAATTACGAACGAGACTGAGCATATTATCTGTGTGGCGCTTTGTCATGTTGTGGCCGTGTGCGATGTAGCGTTTGATGAACTCTGATTTTTCGTAGTCCCAGAAATTAAGCAGGAATGAAGAGAGAGGGATGCCAGGAGTGTGAGGTTTATGCATTGGAACTTTTACGGTCTTATTAATTTCTACAGGTGCAGGCATAACTGGTACAGCAACAGTTTGAGGCATTGCAAGATTAAACTTCTTTGAAAGCAGATTGATAAGTTCCTGAGCCTCATCTTGATTTACTCGTTCTGCGATGTCTTTTAGATTCAAAGATGATGTTGCTTTTTCTGCAGTAAAGCTTCTTGAGTTTCCACGAGCTCCAGGAACACCATGTTCCAGCCAACCTGATGCAATTACAGTTGCTTGGATTTTGTCTTTTGTGTGAGTGCTTTTGTCGGTGCCTTTCTTTCCGCTGACTGGATCAACGAAAACTGCATTGTAATAACCAGAACTGTTTTTGTAGAGATAGAACTGACGCATAAAACCTCCTCAGCATTTATAACTGAGTTTGGACCACAAGAGGTTTTATTCTCTGAAACGGTTTCTGAAGTTTTTACTGAAATCGTTACTGAAATCTGAACCTTTCGCGGTGATTTTATCGTCCGTCCCAAAGTGGTAGGCAAGATAAAATTGTTATATTAAGCCCCCTAAATCCTGATAGAAACTAGATTTAGGCATAAAAAAAGCTCATCCGCAGATGAGCTATTATTGTGAGACTGACACGATTCGAACGTGCGACCCCCACCTCCGCAGGGTGATGCTCTAATCCAGCTGAGCTACAATCTCGCAATTAATTTGGTGCAGTAGAACTGCTTTCTCGGAAGCGACAGGAGTTGAACCTGCCCACCCCTTTCGGAAGTGACGGATTAGCAATCCGTTGTATTACCGCTCTACCACGCTTCCTTATTAGCGGAGCGAGAGGGATTCGAACCCCCGGACCCGTGAAGATCAACGGTTTTCAAGACCGCCCCAGTACGACCGCTTTGGTATCGCTCCA
>JAFZWX010000039.1 GCA_017617145.1 Treponema sp.
ACAATTGATTCTTTGCGTTTACCGGTTTTTCTGAAGTAAAGCTTAAAGCTGTTGATGTAGTGAACTGCGTAACCAACCGCCAGCGCCATGGCAAGAAGAACAGTTACCATAATCATGGTGTTGTTCCCTTTTATGTCCATCCAGGCAGAAGCACCAAGAGTAGTAAGAATTGCTCCTGCAGTAGAAATTGCCGGAACAACAACTCCACGAAGCGAGCGGATAAACACAATTAAGAAAATGAGCATTACCACAAAACCAATAGCGATTCGTGAAATGCACTGAACTATAATTGATTTTTCTTCTTCGTATTCTGTGTAACTTAAACCTGCCGGGCGGATTTCCCATTTGTCTGACTGATATTTTGGGTCGTTGAAAATTGCCATTGCAGGTGGAGCAATTATATCTTTTATTTCATCAAGACTTTCGGAATACTGCTCAAGATTTACGATGAGCCAGGTTTCGGTGCAGTCTGGTGAAACAAGAGTGTTTATAAGAGATTCGCGGCTTAAGATGAACTGCTTTTTTTCTTCAAGTTCAGCCGGGTCAGATGGAACGCCGTCTTCAAAAGGACTTGTTACTTCAAAACCGTCTTCTGTTCCAACAGGAATTGAAAGCTCCATGAGCGAAGTGATGCTGTCGGCATACGGAACATTATTCAAAAGCTCGTCGCCAAGATCATCTATCATTTGAAGAACTTCCGGGTCAAAAACATTCTTTGCCTTAATGTGGGCCATAAGAGTGTCTGTAGAACCAAAAATACTTTCAAAATGATCCTGATTTATTTTTGTTGCTTCCCAGTTGTCAAACCAGTCTTCTTCGCCGTTGTCCAGCTTAAGACGCGGGAGTCCAAGACAGCAGAGGACAGTTACAACTGCCAGAGCGATAATAAAACCCCAGCGATGTTTAACTTCGAATCGTCCGAGCTTTTCAAACCAATCGTTGATTTTTTTAACTTGCACAGTAATTATACCTCCTGAAAAGTGGTAACAGTGTTATCATTTTTCTGATAACACTGTTATCTTACTGATAACAGTGTTATCTTGTCAAGAGAATTTGAGAAAATTTATGAAAATTTGATAACATTGTTATCGAAATCCTTGACAAATTTCGTTTTTTAACATTACTATGTCATTGCGAGGAGTGTAGCGACGTGGAAATCCATGAATATACAGGCATTCTGCAATGTGGATTGCTTCGCCTCCGGCTCGCAATGACGAGGGTTCATGTCAGAAACAGCTATAGATACAAAGAAAAAACTTCTCGAAAGCGCCAAAAAGGAATTCCTTGAAAAAGGCTTCATGAATGCCTCGTTGCGCACAATTGCTGCCAATGCAGGAGTTACCACAGGTGCAATGTACCGTCATTTTAAAGACAAAAATGCCTTTTTCTGTGCACTTGTTGACGATGCCATTGAGGTAACCAAAAAAACTGTCATGCTTGCAGGGTCAGATAATCATGCAGATTTGCTTACACCTCATAAACAACAGCATCATAAGCTTGAAGAACAACAAGTAAAATTCTTTCTGGACTATGTGTTTGATAATTTTGATGCTTACACCCTGCTGCTCACAAAAGCTGCCGGCAGCGAACACGAGCATTTTCAGGAAGAAATCTGCGAGCTTTATACCAAAAACTGTCAGCAGACCTTCAACTGGATGTACAAAAACAAAATTGCATCAAAAAAAGTTCCGCCAATGACCGTTCATTTTATGGCCTCAACAGTTATAAACGCCTACTGCGACATTATCCTTCACAACATGACAAAAAAAGATGCAGCTACCTACATTGCAAACATCATGGAGTTTACACGTTACGGCAGCATGCATCTTATGGGCATGAAAGATTCTTAATTGCAATAACTCCAAGCGGTGCATACATAAACAAAAGATTCAGTCTTTGCCATAAACCTTCATAACTGATTATTGTGTTCGAAAAGGCAGGCTTATCTGACATTACAAAAAGTGTGAAAAAAGCAAGAGATAAAATAAAGCATATTATAAAGATTACACCAAGAGTGTTGTTTTGACTCTTAAAACAAAGAATCCCTGTCAAAAGAGGAACAAACAAAAAGAGCATAAAGCCGATTGTTGAACCTGCACCGTGAATTTTAGAAGCAGTAGTTACAACATCTTTTGTTTCATTTACACTGAAAAATCCGGTAAAAATACAGGCACCAACGGCAAAAATTGCGATGAAAATCAGCGTTGTGATTGTAAGCCCGGCAGATACAGAATGATAGGTTTTATAAAAAACAGGAATTGAAATCAGAAACAAAAGTCCTTCCAGAATCATCCAGATATTGAAGGGGAGGCGGACAGGGCTGTTTGGATTTCCCAATGCACTAATAGACATTGTCAGATTGCTGTACCCCTTGTATCCAAACGACAAAAGCCACGAAAAAAGAAGATCTCCGCACATGGCAATTAATAATGCATACCATCCGATTTTGTTCATAATTATACCTCTTTTTGGAATCCGCTTGCCTTGATTGCGCCAAGAGCGTGAATCCTTACAACTTTTTCAATATCATGTTCAGAAAGTTCATAAAGCTTTGGAATATATTTTTTTACATATTCAGGTTTTCTTTTACCTAAAACTCTAAAGATTTCCGGTGCTTCAATTCTTACGCGGTCGGCACTGTCGTTAAGAAGAACAGCAAAGTAATTCATTTTTGATTCAAAAAGTTCAGGGTAATTTGTTACAATGTTTTCACAGGCCCAGATAAATGCAATTCTGACTTTTTCATTGCTGTCTTTTGATAAAGGAAAGATACTTTCAAAATAAGGTTCTATCAGCGAAAAGTCATTTCTTCCGATTCGTCCAAGAGCGTTGAGAGCTCGTTCGCGAAGCAGGTCATCTTCAGAAGTCAAAAAATCAGCAATATCTTTTACATAAGGCTTTACAAGAACTCCCAGAGTAAAACCCATTTCTCCAAGAATCCAGATTGCTTTGCCTTTGACTTTTGTGTTTTCACTATTCAGACAGCTGCCGACAAAATCAATCTTATCTTTCCATTGAGTTTTGTTTTTATAAATTTCTGCAAGTTCATTGTATGTTTCGTTTTTCATTTCGTTATGAAAATTATAACAAATAGTATGATTTTTTTGTATAACGATTGGCAATTTTTGTGAGGATTGTCAATCTTTGAAGGGCATTAAACTTTTTTCCACAGAACGAAAGATTTCTATGTTTCTATGGGAAGTTTTTTGGATTAACAAGATAGATTATCCGTCTGAGGGAAAGATTTTCCCATAGAAAAATTGATTTACGATTTTCTATGGGATTTTTTTGCTTAAACAATAACTTTTTACAACTTCCAGCTTACAGCCTGCTTGCGTGAATCTATGAAGCGGGCGTAAATTCCTCCAAGCTTAACTAAGTCGTCATGTTTACCTTGTTCTACTATGCGGCCTTTGTCTATTACGACAATCTGGTCTGCATTGCGGACTGTTTTGAGGCGGTGGGCAATCATGATAACTGTTTTTTCGCGGGTGAGTTCGCGGATTGCTTCCATAAGGTCGCGCTCGTTTTCCGGGTCTACGTTGGCTGTGGCTTCGTCAAGAATGATGATAGGGGAGTCTTTCATAATTGCGCGGGCAATCGAGATTCGCTGTTTTTCACCACCACTCAGGCTTGCACCACTTTCGCCGATTACTGTGTCGTAGCCTTGCGGAAGGGCGCTGATAAAATCGTGGCAGCAGGCTTTTTTTGCAGCTGCAATGACTTTTTCCATTGGTGCGTCCGGTTCGCCAAAGCGGATATTGTTTGCAATTGTGTCGTGGAACAAATAAACATTCTGGAATACAAAGCTGAAGTTTTTCATAAGGTTGTCCATGCTGTAATCGCGGACGTTTGTTCCGCCTAGAGTTACTTCGCCTTTATCTACATCCCAGAAGCGGGCAAGCAGATGGCAGAAGGTTGTCTTACCGCCGCCGCTTGGTCCGACAATTGCGGTTGTTGTATTGGCAGGAATCTTAAGAGAAATGTTGTCGATGATTTTACGCTGGTCGTAGGCAAAGTCGATGGAATGAGCTTCCAGGTCTTGCTGCGACTCTTTTTGTTGTGGCCCTTCGAGAGCCTCAGGGACCACAGTTCCTTCTATATCCATCGTAGGCAATGCTAAAATTGCACTGGCCTTTGTAACACCAATATCTATTATTCTTAAAAGGGCCGAATAGTTGCCGCCGGCTTCCATGGCATTGAAGAGCATGAAGGAACAAACAAGCATTGTGGCACAGTTTGCAAGCTCCATTGTTCCGCCAAGATAAAAGCTTAAAGAGGCAAGCATCATGGCAACACCACTGAGTTTGGCAACAAGAGACTGAATGGCAGCAATTGGAATACATCTTAATTCCATTCCAATGCAGGCTTTTATTGCACGGTCAATGGCTTTTTGGATTTTCTGATTTTGGTTCCCGCTAAGATTATAGGCTTTAACTTCGGCAATACCCTGAATGTATTCCAGAATTACGCCTACCTGCTGGGTGTCGGCATCGAGTTTTTCTTTTGAAATTTTACGAACCGAAAGTCGCATAAAAACATTTACTCCCTGGAAGATAAGAAAGCCTGCAAGCCCAATAAGTGCAATGCGCCAGTCAAAAAAGAAAATCATACAAATGATTAAGGCAGAATCTAAAAGTCCCTGCATAACCATCATAACGGCTCTGGTGGCAACATCACCTACAAGCTCCATTGTGTTTGTTGTTACAGAAGTAATTTCGCCAAGGCTGTTTTTATTAAAATAACCCATTGGAAGGTATCGCAGGTGTTCTGCAATTTCTATACGCTTGTTACAGCAGGTTCTGTAGCCGCCTTCGCACTGCCACATTGTTGTTGTCTTTTTGGTTAAGATTCCACCAAGCATGCTCACGCCCATTATTGCAAGCGAAAGCCAGATTGTTTTTGTTTCAAAAGTCTTGCCGTAAACAGCAGTATCAATTAAACCGCCAAGCATTACAGCAACTGCACCAATTCTTAATGCCATAAAAAGCGAATTAAAAATTCCAACTATAATTGAACCGTAAAATTTTCTGCGGTTTTCGGTGTCGCAGAATTTAAAGAATTTTATTAAAGTTTCGAACATTTTTTCCTCACTTATTCATCTTTTGATTCAATATGGGCTGTCCACATATTTTTATATAATCCGTTCATTGCAAGTAATTCATCATGTGTACCTTCGCTATCGATTACACCATCTTTAATTACATAAAGCCTGTCGGCATCTTTTACTGTAGAAAGACGGTGTGCAATTACAATAAGAGTTTTTCCGGCAACAAGTTTTGCTACACTTTGCTGAATGATTGCTTCGTTTTCTGGATCGGTATAGGCTGTGGCTTCATCAAGAATTACGATTGGTGCGTCCTTCATCATGGCACGGGCAATTGCAATTCGCTGACGTTCACCGCCGCTTAAATGTGCACCGCTTCCACCAACGATTGTGTCAAAACCGTTTTCGAGCGACATAATAAAATCGTAACAGCCGGACTTGCGGGCAACTTCTTCTACATCCTCGTCTGTTGCGCCTGCACGACCAAGTCGGATATTATCGCGAACAGAAAGGTCGAATAAATAATTATCCTGACTAACATAAGCGACACGGCGGTTATATTCTTCCAAAGAAAGGTTTTTGATGTTTACACCACCAAGTTCTACGGAGCCGGAATCTACATCCCATAAAGATGCTATGAGGCGGGCGATGGTTGATTTTCCCGAACCGCTAGGACCGACAAAGGCAACGTAAGAGCCTTGTGGAATGGACATTGAAACGCCATGTAGTATTTCATTGGGACTTGTGGACCCTTCGACAGGCTCAGGGACCGCAGAGCTTTTTTTATAACTAAAACGCACGTCCTTTAATACAATAGAATTATCTTTTGGTTTTTCTTTATCACTCTGCGGTCGCTCCAATTCCTGCAGTTGCATAATAGAACCAACTTCACCAAAAATTGCACCGGCTTTGGCAATATCGTCGTGATAACTGTAGGCAATCAAAAACGGCTGAATGGCACTTACTGCAAGAATGATTACTGTAATAAAAACAGAAGCATCGACAATACCTTTGAGGAACATAAAGCCGCCTATAGGAAGTAAGGTCAAAAGCAAAGATGGAGTTATAACCATTGCAATTGAGTGCGGCCAGATACAGTCACGCATCCACTCAACATAGCAGGCCGAACCTTCCTGAGCAGCAACAACAAATCGTTCGTAAGATGATTTTGATTTTCCAAAAGCTTTGATAACTTCAATACCGTTTATATATTCTACGGCAGTGTCGTTCAGGGTTTTTGTTTTATCGAGTGCAAACTTAAAACGTGGTGCTGCATCTTTGAACATGGAAAGCATTGCAACAATACCAACAGGAAGAGTCGCGGTGCAGGCAAGAGCCAGACGCCAGTCTACTGCAAAAAGATAAATTATAAGCACCAGAGAAAGCACGATATTTGAAGTGTACTCCGGAACAATATGAGCAAGTGTTGTTTCCATGCTGTCTACGCGTTCAATCATAATATTTTTAAGGGAACCGGAAGGCATATTAAGTACGGTTCCGAGTGGAAGACGGGCCAGCTTGTCGCACATTCTTTTACGGATATTCCCAAGCAGATTAAAAGTTGCAACGTGACTCATGGAAGTCGAAAGTGCATGCAGCAAGACATTCCCAACCCAGAACAGAGCAACTATTCCGCTTTCTCTTAGAAATATCTCCCAGTTGCGTTCCCCTGCAAGCAGCTGACGGATAATCTGTGCAATCATAAAATATGGCGCAATACAGCAGGCCACACTAAGGATTGCAAATAATATGCTGAATATAAACCAGCCCTTTTTTTCTCCTGCAAATTCTATTACCCAGCCAAGAAGGCCTTTTTTTGCAGGACTCTTTGAATCTACCATGAGACTTCTCCTTAATATTTTCTTTGGTGCAGCATCGCGTTCTCCGCAACAGGACGAACCGTGGAGTATTCTGTTTAGAGTACTTTTTACCGCCGCTAAAATGATAATTACAAGAATAAGGATAATGATTATTGTGCCCATGTGGGATCTCCTTGGCCCTTCGACTCCTTCGACATGCTCAGGAACCGCAGGGACCACGTAAAAACGGACTGCAACATGCCACTATTGCAGTCCGTTAGTGTGATTAAATCACAAACCTTATAAGAGCAGTATGTTGTTAGGTTTGACTAACACACAAATATTATAAAATTGCATTAAGTTAGTCAAGACTAACAACATATTTATTTTGAAATATATCTTGTTTTACGCAATTCTATGCACTATACTAGATATATAAGAGGTGAAAAAATGGTTATTAGAGAATCTGCAGAAATGTATTTGGAAACTATTCTTGTTTTGTCTAAGGAAGGAGCAGTGCGCTCAATTGATGTAGCAAAGTCACTTAATTTTTCGCGTCCTTCTGTTAGCGTTACTCTTCATAATCTTGAAAAGGAAGGATATATTTCTATTGCAGAAGATCAGTCTATAACACTTCTTACAAAGGGTCTTGATATTGCAAAGACAATTTATGAACGCCACACAATTCTTACAGAATTTTTTGAACAGCTGG
>JAFZWX010000040.1 GCA_017617145.1 Treponema sp.
AAAATGTTGACATCACTCTGGAAGAAGGCTTTATTATGGGATTCATTGGCCGTAACGGAGCCGGTAAATCTACTACTTTAAAAACAATGCTCAACCTTATGAAAAGCGACGGTGGAACTGTAAAACTTTGCGGTCTTGAAATGCCAAAGGACGAGCTTGAAATTAAAAATCAGGTTGGATACGTTTTTGGCGGAGTTGATTTTTATCCCGAAGCAAAAATCAGCCGTATAACAAACGTAACAAAAACCTTTTATAAAGAATGGAATGAAGAACTTTATAAAAGCCTTTGCGAGCGTTTTGAACTTGACCAGAACAAAAAGTTCAAGCAGCTTTCGGCTGGTATGAAAGTAAAATATTCTCTTGCAGTTGCAATGAGCCATAATCCAAAGCTTTTGATTCTTGATGAACCAACAAGCGGACTAGATCCTGCAGCACGCGACGACCTTGTTCTTTTGTTCCAGGAATTTATTGAAGACGGAAAGCATTCAATTCTTTTTTCAACACACATCACAAGCGACCTTGAAAAATGCGCCGACTACATTACCTATATTAAACAGGGAAAGATTCTTGCAAGCGACGAACGCGATTCCTTCCGCCAGTCATACATCAGTGTTGCAGGAAAAAAGGAACAGCTTAGTCCCGAAACAGAAGCAAAAATCATAGGACTTCATACACACCAGCTTGGTTTTGAAGGACTTATGAAAACTCAAGACAAAGAGCTTGCAACAGCCGGTGGTTTTGAAATTGCAGAACCAACACTCGAAGATATTATGATTCACATTGAACGACGATAGGCAACAAGGAGAACCTTTATGAAATCACAGACATTAAACCTTTTGAAAAAAGAAATGAAATTAGGAAATACATCACAGACTCTCATATGGATGATCTGCTGCTTTGGCATGTTTTTTATTCCAAGCTATCCGTCTTACATCGGGCCGTTTTATATTACGCTTTGCATTATGATGACCTTTGCGCTTAATCAGTCTTCGCACGATATTTTGTATACAGTTCTGCTTCCGGTACGCAAGATTGATACAGTAAAGGCACGCTTTTTATACTGCGGATTAGTTGAAATTCTTTCGCTTGTTCTAGCCCTTATTCCAACTCTTTTACGTTACTGCATTCCGTCTTTCCCAGAAAATCGTGCGGGAATTAATACTACTCCAGCCTACTTTGGTCTGCAGCTTATTTTGTATGCAATCTTCAATCTGATTTTTTTGGGAAGTGTTTACAAAAATCCGCTTAAACCGGGCGTGCGATATTTTGCAGGTGCAGTTGTTTATTTTGTAGTTTATGCAATTTTTGAGCTTCCTGTATGGATGTATTATGCAAACAAAGGACCGCTTGTTTCTGTTGGTCAGATGTTTACAGATATGTCTGGAGCTTTTCTGAACAGACAGTTCATCATTCTTTTTGGTGGCATTCTGATTTTTGCAGGAGTCTGGGCATTAACCTTTGCCCGAGCCGCAAAACAGTTTGAAAAATACGATTTGTAATGGACATAGTGTTATCACAAAAAACCGACAAGCCCATTTATACTCAAATATACGAGCAGATTTCAAACCAGATAATGACCGGCGAAATTACTGCCGGTGAAAAACTGCCCCCAATCCGTACTGTTGCAGTGAACCTGCGCATAAGCGTAATTCCTGTAAAACAGGCGTGGGAGCAGCTTGAACGCGAAGGCTTTATTTCAACAGCAGCAGGCCGCGGTACTTTTGTAAACCAGCTTGAACATCACGAAATTTCTGGCAAACGAAATGCAGCCGCAGAAGAAGTGCTGCACAAAGCCGTAAGCGCGTGCCTTGAAATGGGTTTGAGTCTGGAAGAGATTATTAAAATTATTTCATCAATGTCCTGAAAAACGCACACTCTTCATCATTACAGATTTTTGCTTCGTTCAGACTTCCGTCACAGTGGAAAACATGCCATAACGGCTGCTCGTCTGTTCCGTAACAATGATATTCATATTTTACACCAGCATCTTCAAGAGCTTTTGTCATTAAAGGTGCCTGAGAATACTGAAAATCTCCCTTACAAGTCATTACAAATGCAGGTGGAAAATCCTTTGTAACATGTGCACTGGCATCTATTAGATCAAGTCCTTCCTTTGTTATCTTTCCTTGCAAAATAGCTTCAACAAGTTTTGTCATATGTGGAGTTTCTTCAAGGCTTGGATCCATATTATATTTTCCGCAGTTTAAAGCAACACCGCGTAAAGATAAATTTTTTGACTTAATAAAAGGATAATTTTTTGCATATTCAGGATTCGTAATTGCCGATGCATAAATGGCAAGTAGATGAGCCCCGGCAGAATCTCCAACTGCAAAAACATTGTTAAGATCAAAGCCATAAGTATCTGCATTTGCTGCAACCCATTGGAATACTTTTTCTATATCTTCTACTGCACACGGATATTTTGTTTCGGGAACAAGTCTGTATGAAAAATTAACTACAGCAAAACCACGCGGTGCCAGACGCATACAATACCATTGGTAAACATCCTTGTCGCCATAAACCCACGCCCCGCCATGAACACTAATAATTACAGGAAGTTTTGAAAGATTATTCAAATCTGAAGATTCAGACTTTGGACGGTAAACATCAAGAAGCTGCCATTTTTTAAACTTCTGATCATCTCCATAAAGAATATTATCGAACCGAGTTACAGTTGCAGGAGTAGTTTGACCTGCGTCTCGTTTCTTATCACTATTTCCAAAATCTCTTCGGGTTTTTAATGCCAGTAACTTGTGAATAAGTTTTGCCATAAAGTATTCTTCTGCCTCCTACACTTTTGTTTTAACATATTTAAAAATAATTAACTAGTCACAAAGCCTTTAATATGTTACAAATATGGAATGAAAAATAATAATCTTAAAACACTTTTTATAAGCGCAATTGTAATTATCTGCGCTGCTTTTTTGATGTCTTGTGTTCCTGTCAAAGAACGACCACAACCACAGATTCCTGTAAAAATGGTTTCATCTGCTGTTCAAAAAGAAGATGCTGCTCCCCAACCAAAATGGACCGAGGTTCCTTCTCTCAAAGATGAATATACAAAATACTTTGATTACATAGGTCTTGCTGTTCCAGAAAATCAACTTACGAGCGATGTTCTTATGCAGGGCTTAAGTTATCAGGTGAACTGTTTTACCTGTGAAAACGAATGTAAGCCCGATTTTATTTTCAACTGGGCAAAACCAACTTCAACAACTTATTTTACAGCAGAAGATGGTAATGAATATAAGGTTCCTGTTTCTCTTGCTGGTTTTAGTCGTCTTGAAAAAATTCTTGGAATTGCAAAAAAATATGGCATGATAATGCGCGGTCATGTACTTGTCTGGCATGGACAAACTCCAGACTGGTTCTTCAAAGAAGATTACTCTTCAGAAAAGTCATACGTAGACAAAGCAACAATGACAGCCCGCCAGGAATGGTACATCAAATCTGTTTTAGAATTTGTTAAAGCCTGGGAAGACAAAAATAATGACGGAAAACACATAATTGTAGTTTGGGATGTTGTAAACGAAGCTTGTACCGACGGCGGATGGACAGATGCCCCGCTCCGAACAGCAAGCCCATGGTATTCAATTTATGGTGATGATACTTTTATTGTAAATGCTTTCCGTTTTGCAAATAAATATGCTCCTGCCGATGTAAAACTTGCTTACAATGATTACTCAAGCTATGCACCAAATAAAACAAAAGCAATCTGCCGCGTTGTTCAGGATATTCAGGCTGCCAGTGATGCCAGAATTGATGTTGTTGGAATGCAGTCTCATGTAAGCATGTCGTATCCAACTGTTGCCGACTATGAAACAGCAGTAAATCAGTTTCTTGCACTTGGGGTTGATGTTCAGGTAACCGAAATGGAAATTGCGTTTGGCGGACGCCTTACAGCTCAAGAAGCACTCAAAGACAGATATGTTGAATATTTTAAAATGTTCCTTAAGTATCGTAAGGTTCCTGGTAAAAACGGAATTTCTGGAATAACACTTTGGGGTACAAAAGATGAAGTTTCATGGATTCGCAACAATGCAGATGAAATGAACAAATTCCAGCGCCCTCTTCTTTTTGAAAAAGATTACGAATGCAAACCTGCTTTCTTTGGAGTACTTGAAACAGCTCAGAATTTTAAAGAGTAAATTGTCAATTTTGAATTGATGATATATAATTAATATACATTTTTTTAAGGAGTTTTTTATGAATAATTTTATTTTCTTGGGACCACCAGGAGCTGGAAAAGGCTCACTTGCTGTAAAGGTTGCAGAAGATTACAAAATCCCGCATATTTCTACAGGAGATATTTTCCGTGCAAATATAAAGGCACAGACTCCTCTCGGAGTTAAAGTTAAGGCTATTATTGATTCAGGTTCTTTGGTTAGCGATGAACTTACTTTTGAACTTGTAAAAGACCGCCTTGCACAGGATGACTGCAAAAACGGATACATCCTTGATGGATTCCCACGCACAATTCCACAGGCAGAAATGCTTGAAAAACTTGTTGATGACGTTAAAGTTGTAAACTTTGAAATCAAAGATGAAATTGTAATCCGTCGTCTTTCTACACGCCGTGTATGTAAAGCTTGTGGTGCAAACTTCAACGTTCTTACACTCCCTCCAAAAGTAGAAGGAATCTGCGACAAATGTGGCGGAGAACTCTACCAGCGTGATGATGACAAGCAGGAATCTATTTTGCACCGTATGGATGTTTACCGCGAGCAGACAGAACCTCTTATCAACTTCTACAAGAATAAGGGAAAAATTACAGACCTTGACGCATCTATTGAAACTGATGTGCTCTTAGGCGAATTTAAAAAGATTTTTAAATAGTCAGTTAATTACTGATTACAATGGAAGCCTTTAAAAACTTCCATTGTAATCAATTATTTTGTAACCAGAATATATTCAACTCCAGAAACATTAATTTCCGGTTCTTTCGGATCAGGTTCCTTTTCTAAGCCCAATGTCCTTGGCAGATCTTTTATAAAAATATAATCATATTTTCTAAAATCATTAGTTTTTCCATTATTCAAAAAAACCTTTTCTGCTTCTTCCAGTTTTTCATAAGGACAAACGCAGACATGCTGTTTTAGACTATAATTTTTCTGTTTATTATATTTCTTATAAAAGTCAGTCCATTTATCATATGGAATTCCACACCAGCCTTCTGTCCTGTAAAATGCATTCCATCGTTCCTTTTCGATTCTTGCTAACTGAGTACGTTTACTGTTTAAATTCTTGAATTCTTCGTCTGATATTTCACCATCAATAATTGTTTTTAATTCAGAAAGCAGTTTTTCGGAATTATTGATTTGTTCCTCATTGGCATCTGCTTTTTTAATAATTCTATAACCAAGCAAATATAATTTATAAATAAGATGAATTGCATTAGCACGATTCGAATTTCTTTCTATTTCAGGCCTTCCATAGTAATCAGTCTTTACATTGAGTAAATCGCGTTTTGCTGCATAAACACAACTAGAATTTAATGCCAGCTTTTCAATGTCGGAATCATCGAACATTGAATAAGAATAAAATTCTTTGTCGGAACCAAAAGTATCTAAATAATAACTTTCGTCTTTATCATCTGAAGCATTTGAAGTACTATGCAATATTTCCTGAACGCTATGAAGATAATCATCATTTTCGATATATACATTTATTACAGGCTTATTATCGTATTTTGGAGATGCACAAAGATAAAACCTTCTTAATTCTATTGCAATGTTCAGGTTGTCATCATCTGAACCGGTTGCTACAGTTATATAATTTGTATCTGCACATTGTGTTTCCAGAAGTTTGTAAAATTCCGCTGCTGTTATATCACAATCATAAAAATTGATATTGTAGGTGCTTGAAACTAATTCCGGACATTCCTTCTTTAAACGGTTTTCTATGACTCTTGCATTCTTGTCTATCACATTTATTTTGGTTGAATAATCCTGCCCTAACTGAGTACACCATACACAGGCTTTTATTATTTCAGCACTGCATTTTCCTGCTCCAACAACAGTAATCGAAAAATCTTTGCGGCCACCTTTTAAACAATCATACAAAGGCTTTTTGACCAACACGTTATAGAATGCCCACTTATATCTGTTTAAGATTATAACATTCACACATTTTTGCAGTTTATTAATCACTTCATAAGAAGTTTCATTTTCTGCAAGCAGATAAATTTTATTATTCACTAATATACGATTTTGTTTTTCTTCAGAACATTTATTAAAGATTTTTTGGAATTCACAAAGAATTGCCGAAACATCAGACACATTCTTTATTTCAGAGTTTTTCATTTCAAAAAAACAATGCTTTCGTTTTGAATATTTAACAAAATCAAGTTCGTTTCTTGTAGTAAGAATAAAGCCGTTATACTTTGCTTCCTGCAGGAGCGCACTGTCTATTTCTTTATTCTTGTTACAGAATACTATAAGACTGTGCTTTTGGTTTTCATGAATATCCTTCGCAAGCAAAACTGACTTTTCATTTAAGTCTGAAAAGTAATAAATATCGCAGAAATTCTTAGTAATAAAGTAGCGTATAAAAGCAAACGCGCCTTCAAAAAAGGAAGCGACCATGCCACCAAAAGCTATGGGAGTGAGAATAGTAAGTAATATAAAAAATATTCCAGATATCCTGCTGAAATAAAAAGATGTAGGTATTAAAGCCTGATATTTTACTCCAAGCCCGCTCATTTTTGTGGAATAGATTAAGCCGTATAAAACAGAATCTCTTAAAAGAAGTTCAGAATCCGTAATTTTAAACTCGGTACTAAAATGAGAAAATACCGAAGATTTTTCCGGCAACTGTGTATCTTTTGAAAAGTTTTTTATAGAAACATCTTTGTATGAAGAAACCTGCTCTTTCCATTCAACTACATTTCCAAAAAAAATCAGAGGACTCATAAAAGTTACATTAGAAAAATATACTCCCAGCATAAACATAATGGCCATATATTTATAATTCCGCCGCTTTCCTTTATGCGCCATAAATGCAATGCAGCTAAAAACAATGAGGACTATAAAACTCAAAACTGTCCAAAAAATAAAACTCCCAAAAATGCTACTCATTTTTATTATCTCCTTTTTTACTATTGAAAAACCAGGGTTGTATAATGCTTTTATCGTAAGGATTTTAGAATTTAAGTATAAGGGGTGAGAAAATATTAAGCAAGGGAATTATAAACAACGAGTTTTAAATCTATTGAAAACAATAATAGTAAATTCTGCATAATACTGTTATAATTATTCTATTATTTTATGGAGAATGAGGATAATTATGAGCAATGTTTTTATTGGTTGGAGTGGAAATAAATCACTGGCAGATAAAGTTGCAGACCTGATTACAGAAAAGACAGGAGATCATGTTATTGTTGGTGGAGGTCTGCCAAAAGATATGTTTATTGGAGCTCAAGTAATTGATCAAATAAATCGTTGCGATACAGCAATTTTACTGGTGGAAGATAAAAATGGAATGATAAGCTCCAATTTGATGTTTGAATGGGGATATATTTATGCAAAATTTGCAATTAGTAATGTACATGCTTTCTTACTCAACAAACAATCGAAGGATTTACCAAGTGATTTAATGGGGTCTTGGGTTACTGAAGTTTCTTTTAATAAAGCTTCAACCTCTGAACAAGAACTTAGCGAACGAATACTGGATTTATATCTTCAAAACAGTAAGAATAGGACTGTCAGAAATTACTTTGATTTAATCAGTGACTGGAAAAAAGTATTTACATATTTAACAGATAAAACTTCTAATTCAAATCAAGCGTTGTGTGAATATATTCTGGCAGGATGTCTGGCAGCATATTATTATCAAGACAATATGATTTTAAGGCAAACTTTGAATAATCTAAAGGTTCCTCTTCCTGTAAATATTATAGTTCAATTTGCTAAAGCCTATATTGATATTTTTATTCAAAGCGAAAATATGTCAAAGCCATTATCGCAACAAGACTATTTTAGCATAATGCAGGTTTTTGAAACCATCATCAAGCGACAGAAACATTTTTCTAATGATGTTGAAACCTTACTGGATATTCTTAATTATGATGCATACAGCCTGGCCAATGTTTTATTTATGAAAAATGATAATCTGGATGAAGAAACAAAGAAATTCTGTTCTAACAAAGCAAAAGAATGCCTTGAAAAGGATTTTGAACTATTAGATTCATTTGAAGAAACTTATAAAAACAATGAATGTTTAGTATTGCTGTTAAGAAGTTATATATTTAACGATATTGGACATCTTTACAAAGATGCTTTTAATGATGAAAGTTCTTTCCTGGAAAAATTAACAGAATCGGTGGAATATAGAAAGCAGCTTCATCAATGCTTTATTTCGAATTATCCGGCAAATATTTTCTTAGCAACAAAACTAGAACAAGAATATATAATTGCCTTAAGCGAACAATGCAACTATATGGAAAACTCTGTATTAAAAACGATGTATAAGAATTTAGTAATCACAAAATTTGAAGAATGGGAAAAAGAACTTGTTTACACGAGTTCTTTAACTGATCGAATAAAAAATAATATACAAAATTTTGAATAATCTAATACTTAATATCAATATCAAACTTCAGTTTCCATTCTTCGTTGCGCAGATATTTTTCTAGACGGAGCGAGGACTGGAACTGAACTTTTGAGAACTTTCCGATTACTGGGGTTAAACCAAAATCCAATTGTAAGTAAATACTGTCATTTAATGTACAGTGACCAAAGACATCGTAGAAGCGTTCCAGGTGGCGAAGATCCGGGAGCCTGACTGTTGCTGTGTCATATTCAAGAGCGATATCATAACCGGTATATAAACCAACACGTGGAAAATACAATCTCCAGAAACCATTTTGAATCTCTATTCCAGAAACTAAAATCTGCGCATACGCGTCTACGGCTTTTCCATTTGTGTAGAATAATTCTGCATGAACTGTTGTTGGAAGACAAAAAATAATATTTTTATAATTCTGAACCGGCATTAAAAAAGGTATTTCTCCTGTTCCATAAATACCGGCATTTATCTGATAAGGATTCCAGGCGCCCCATTCCCACGAAGAAGTAATTTTTGTTCCTGCAGCAACTCCAAGCTTCTTCATAGGTGAAATACCATATTGATGGATATTTGAATACTGCAAACCAGCTGAACTTTGCCATTGCCTGTACGAATTACCTAAAGACGGCCAGTCTGTAAGATTCGGGAAAAGCTCTGTCTGAGTTACATCCCAATAGGTTGTTGATGCTGTAAACGAAAATGAAACATCAAAGGTAAGACGCCTGAAGGTCATTGCAAGGGGCAGACTGAATTGAACATCACTAAAAGCAGAAAGAGTATATTCTCCAGACTCATTAAATTTAAACACTCCTGAGGCAATAATGTCGGCAGGGGTTGAGGTATTTTTAAAATAGATTGCAAAAGCAGCATCTTTACTTAATTCAATTTTTTGTGCAGTAAGTTCATCGCGTTTCTTTTTGTCGGCATTAAAAATCTGTTCAAAATCGAGCGGTACAAAACCTTTTGCAGCAGAAATCAAAAGCTCATTGTTTGAATAAGGATCTGACTGTGTTTCAAAAGTTACACCAAGACCTGGTTCTTTTTTTACTCCTTCATCAAGCGTAATGTCGCGTACAGGCATAAAAAATGAAAACGACCCTTTGCGCATATATTTCCATGGGGAATATTTCGAAAGCATAAGAGTTTCTTGGGACCACCCTTCGAGTCCTTCGACAGGCTCAGGAACCGCAAGTTCTTCCTCAGGGACCGCGAAATCTGCCGAAGAAGAATAATTAATTTTGGCATCTTCAAGTGGAATATCATTCAACGAAACATATTTCAATTCTGAATAATCAAACTTCTGCGATGAATAATACAGTTTACAATCAAACATCGCACCCGAATTCATTCCGCCATAATAATCGCAACCAGAAACAAAGGTCCTGAGTGGTATTGAATTGGCATCAAAAAAGAGCCAGCCTGTTCTTACAAAAGACGATTCATTCTGCAAAACAAAATCATAAAGCAGACAGAAATTTTTATCTCTGTCACTTTTTTTACCAGAAACTTCAACATAATCGGCATAACGCAAATTTCTAATTTTCAAAATCTCCGGGAAAGCTCCATTACTTCCTCCAACAGAAATTGTATAGAAATCTTCATCATTCAAACCATCGTGAGGACTTTCTGCAACTATATCCGAAACCATTATGTACCATTCATTGTAGCGGCACAAAAGACAAGCAAAATAATTTTTTCCAAGAGCAACAAGACTATACGGAGTTATATCAGAAGGAAAAGCTCTAGAATAAACAAGATCAGGTTCTGAATCTTCAAAGCCTATAAGTTTATTCAAAGCAGGCGATTCATAAATCCTTAAACAGGAATATCCGTCATCTACATAATTTCCGGCAACTGCAAATCGTCCATCTTTAAGACGTACGATTGAACCATCCCGCATTTCATATTTTTCTGGAAGAAATTTGCGTTCCTTTAAATCATAAATGCGAACAAGGTCATGTTCAAATTTTTCACGGACTCCACCCTGCACATGTGAAACTGCTAAAAATCTTCCGTCTGGCGAAACAGTAAGATTTGTAATATTATTCGCCAAAAAAAGCAGCTGCTTTAAACTCTGATAATCATAAAAACCAGAAATATCAACTTCTTCTTTTAACTCATCATACCAAACAAGTCCGTAATTTGTGCTTACAATAAACTTATAGTTTGAGTCAGAATCTGTTTTTAAAAATTGATTTGTATTTTCTTCACCAGTCTCCGAAAGCTCAGGAATTGGGATAGCTTCAACAAAATCATTCCAAACCTGTTCGAGCGGAATGCCATAAACTTCTTTAAATATTCCGCCTTCAAGTTTGAACAAATTCAGTTTCCCACATTCCTGCCAGTATTCACCAAATTTATCTAAGCCCCAAAGCTGTTGAATATATGCATAAAAAGCTGCTGCGGCAATATAATCAATTTTGTTTACAGGATAAATATCATAAGCACCAGAGACCTGCAGGAGCGACGGAAATTTGTTTTCAATTTTTGCCTGCATTAATAATTGAAGGTTCCAGCTATCATATAAAATGCCTGCCATGCTTTCTTCATCACCAGCATAAACAGCACCTTCCAGAAAGGAATATGGAATATGTAAAAGTCCTATTGGTTGAAATGCATCACCCATAAAATATTTTGAAACAAGTTCCATTCGTTTTGATCTTACAGACTGGCTCACTGCTCTTCCAACTTCATGTGCAAATAAATCTAAAAGTCCATTTGCATAAGAACTGGTTTCAAGGCGGCCTACTGCATCAAAAATTACAATACGATTATAAGGGGAGGCTGTATATTTTACAGAAAGAGTATCAGAATCTGGAGAAATGACTACAATAATACGAAAATCAGAATTGCAGTTATAAGTTTCTTTTGCATTAAGAAAAAGTGTATCTGCTTGTTCTGCAAGAAGCATAGCTGTTGACTGATTTTCTGCAGGGAATAAAATATCAAAATATTGTGTCGAAAGAACATTAACCGTTCTAGGATGAAGCATTTCGCCGCAAAAAAGTTTAGCAGAATTATATCCCACTCCCCCAAGTAAAAAGAGAACAAAAGATAAAATCGCTACTCTACTGTTTACAAGTTTGTTTTTTACGGCGCTATAATGCATTTTATTTTGCAGCAAATTCTCCAAGCACACGATGGAAGATTGCAAGACCTTCTTCGATTTCTTTATGAGAAATATTTAACGGCGGAAGGAATCGTACAACATCGGAACCTGCTGTTGTTACACAAAGACCTTCATCAAGACATCGAACCTTTATATCTGTCGGATTAATTGAAGAGTCAATCTGTGTTCCAATCATAAGACCACGTCCACGAACCTCTTTTACAAAAGGAACATTCCAGCTTCTAATTGTACTGCGAATGTACTCACCTTTTTTGTTAACCTTGTCGAGAAAATTCAAATCGCTTACTGTTTCTGCAACAACACAGCCTGCAGCACATGCAAGAGGATTTCCTGCAAACGTAGACTGATGATCTCCGGCAACGAAGATATTTGCAGCCTTACCACGGAAAAGACAAGCTCCCATTGGAATACCACCTGCAATACCTTTTGCAAGAGTAACAACTTCAGGTTCAAAACCAAGAGCATCGCTTGCAAGAAAAGTTCCTGTTCGTCCAATACCTGTCTGAACCTCATCTGCCATTACAATTGCACCTGCATCACGAGCGGCTTTTGCAGCAGCTTTTGCCCATTCTGCATCAATAAGATTTACACCACCTTCACCCTGAATACATTCAATAAACAATGCGGCAGTAGTATCATCAAAGGCAGTTTTTATATCATCATAATTATTTGCTCTGATTGTCTTAAACCCTTCCGGATACGGTGCAAAACATTCAGGATGAAATTTTTCCTGACCAGTTGCTGTAAGAGTAGCAAGAGTTCTTCCGTGGAAAGAATCCTGTAAAGTTACAATTGTTTTTCTTTTTGCGCCACCGTTGAGCTGGCCATATTTTCTTGCAAGCTTAATTGCTGCTTCATTAGCTTCGGCACCTGAATTACCAAAATATCCTTTTTCAAAACCTGTAATTGCTAAAAGCTCATCTGCAAAAACAAGACCAATATCGCTAAGGAAATAATTTGAAATATGAATCTGCCGTTTTGCCTGATCCGAAACAGCTTTTACAAGCCGCTTGTAGTTATGTCCAAGACAATTAACCCCAATGCCCGAAAGAAAATCGATGTACTTTTTTCCGTTTACATCCCAGAGAGTTGAGCCTTTTCCTTTTGCAAAAACGACATCAAACGACCCGTAGTTGTTGAGAATCTTTTTTTCCATATTTCTTTTCTCCTTGCTATGTTGCGATTATGTCACTTTTTTGGTGGAAATTCAATAATTACCATATTTTCCATAATTCCTGTAATTACAATTAATTGTCACTTTTTTAATAAGATATTAAAATACTTTCAAGGATTTTCTAAATTATGAAAACAAAAAATCAGATAACAGCTATTGCACTTATTTCTGGTGGTGTAATTTTCTGCCTTTACGATGTGCTTTTACTCTGCCTTACACCAGTAACAGTTTTAGATACTATTTTTTCTTTTACACATATATGGACTGCTCTTGGAGCCTATTTAATTCTTTGCGGCTGCTACAGAATTAAAAAAAATCATTCCTTCTGGCACATTTGGAAAAAATCTGTAAAAGTTTCTGTTCTTTGTTTATTATCCGCAGGACTCATAATTTCAATTGTAAATCTATGTTTTATATTTAATCCAAAGCTTGCAGATAGCAATGAAAGTGTAGATTACATTATTCTTTTGGGTGGCGGCATAGACAAAAATGGAACGTTACCAAAAAATGTAATTGCACGAGTTGAAGCAACTGCCGATTTTATGAACCAGCCTGAACAAAAAAATGCTGTTGTCGTTGTAACCGGAGGAACCTTGCACTGGCTGCCATTTCCTGAAGCTCCGGAATTAAAACGACAGCTTGTGTTGCGGGGAGTTGAACCAGAACGTATTCTTGTAGAAGATCAGGCATTGGATACAATTCAAAACTTTCAACTGAGTTGTCAGATGCTTGCAGATTTTAAGGGCGTTTCAAACCAGCAGATTCTTAACAGTGATATTGCCGTTATAACTAACTATTTTCACTTGCGCCGGGCAGAACGACTTGCAGCACGAATGGGATTTACAAACATCAAAGGAATTGGAGCACCTTGTGAAAAAATTAAAGCACCCCATCTTTATTTACGAGAAATCTGTGCTTACATAAAATTGAATCTTAGAATCTTACTTACAGGTAAACCAAAGCCAATAAGCTGATTATTTTCCAAGTGCAATAGAACGGTCACAAGCCGCACTTACTGCTTTTATTACGGCATTTCTAAAGCCATTTTCTTCAAGAGCTGCAACACCTTCTATTGTAGTTCCTGCCGGTGAACAAACCATATCTTTTAAGATTGCAGGATGCTTTCCGCTTTCTAAAACCATTCCTGCAGAACCGTAAACTGTTTGAGCCGCATAAGTATAAGCTTGTGCTCTTGGCATACCATTTTTTACTGCAGCATCTGCAAGTGCTTCAATAAACATAAATACAAAAGCCGGACCCGAACCACTTACCGCTGTAACACAATCCATTAGCTTTTCGGGAACAATTTCGACTTTTCCTGCACAGTTTAAAATTTCAATTGCAGTATTTGCTTCTGCTTCTGATATATTTGAATTATAAGAAACCGCTGTCATTGCCTGCCCAATCTGTGCACAAACATTCGGCATCATGCGTATAAATCTTGCACCTGGAGCCATGCTTTCGAGTTTTTCAATTTTAACTCCAGCTGCCATAGAAATTATAACTGCATTCTTTGGAATACTTTTTCCAATTTCATCAAAAACATCTTTTAAAAACTGAGGCTTTACCGCAAGAAAAACAAAATCACTGTCGAGCACAGCTTTATTATTTGCAACAAAAACAGCTCCTGTTTCTTTTGCAAATTGTTTTCCCATTTTTGAGTTTTTATCTGTAACTTTAATCTGTTTTACATCATATTTTTTGCAAATTGCGCGCATAATTGCTCCGCCCATTGCACCTGTTCCAATACATCCTATTTTCATTTTTTCACCTCATTTATTTTGTTTTTATTAATGCTATTCTTACAATCCTGTCGGTTCGTCTATAAATACGCATTCTAATTCGGTTTCGGCCTGAACCTTCTGCATTACAAGACTAACTCCTACAGTTTCGGTTTCATAGTGTCCTGCTGCAATTACATTTATTCCCATTTCTTTTGCAAAATGAAAATGCTGATGTTCAAACTCTCCAGTTATATAGCAGTCAAGCTTTTCTTCTACTGCATCTGTTACATCTTCACTTGCTCCACCGCTTATAATTCCAATAGTTTTTATTTTCTGTTTTCCAAAGTTCAACACTGCACGAGGTTCTTTTGAAGGAGACATCAGTTTTGCCGCAAGTTCTTCAACAGTACATTCTGCAGGAGGCTCACCTTTTACTCCAAGGATCATTCCCTTCCAGCTGCCAAACTGTTCACAATTTAAAAGTCCCAGTTTTGACGCAAGACCAAAATTATTGCCGTAAGGAATATTTGCATCAAGCGGAATATGATATGCACATAAAGCCAGGTCGTTTTTTATAAAAGTCGAAATGCGTTTATAAAAGCTTCCGGTTATTGTCTGACACTGACCCCAGAATAATCCGTGATGGACAAAAAGAACATCGGCTCCTTGTTCTGCTGCGGCCTTTGCAGTTGCTTCACACGCGTCTACAGCAAAAGCAATTTTCTTTATCTGCTTTGTTTCTGGTTCGCTATTTTGAATTTGAATTCCATTCAACGAAATATCTTTGGCATAATCTTCTTTACGAAGAAACGAGTTTATGTAATTGTCGAACTCAATTAATGTCATTGTGCCTCCTGGTGCCCTTCGCCAAGCTCAGGGATTCAACTTTTTTGCTCCCATAATCTGTTTTTTAGTCTGCATAACCATATATTTTGTATAAAATCCATCCTGATCACGCGGAACATTAAGAAATAAAGCAAGAATAAGATCTGTCTGGGCTATAACCCCAAAACCCGAAGTTTTATATTCATCAATTGTTGCAAGATCATAAACTGCCGAAACCTTATCCGGATTTTTTTCCATAAAGTTTTGTGCCGCAACAGTACCCATTGAATCTGTAACTATAAAAAGCTTTGTACCTTCTCCGTATCGCTCATTTATAATTGTTTTAAGGGCATTAAGCTCCTGCAAAATATTATAGGTGTAAAATTCCTTTTGCATCATAAATTTCTGTGGATTTATAAAATAATCAACAACCATTGCTGTTCTACGTATAATTTTTAAATCTCCAATTGAATGACGCCATTTACCATCGCTGCAGAAAAAATCCCCGGAAAGAACTGTAAAGCCTTCTCGTGCAAGATACTGAAGATATGGCTTATAATAATATGTATCTGCACGTTTGTCTGGAATAAAAAGTACAACTTCTTTTTCACGGCGCGCTTCACTACCTTCAGGTTTAAGCTCTGTAAGAAAAAGATTTGCAACTTTTAAATTTGATGCCTCTTCAAAACCAGAACGAAAACTTCCTTCATAACGAAGAACATTTTCTGTAACATCAAGTTTCTGATTATCATATTCTATAGGCTTAAAATAAATAGTTCCTGCAAGCAATGCAATTGAAAGAATAATTGTTATTACGGACCAAACCTTCATTAAAACACTATAATGGTCAATATAAAGTCGTTCAGAATATCTGAAAAGTGCGTGAAAGTTTGAAAGAAGAACAAGAATACTTACAAAAAGAGTAAGAGCAGTAACAACATCAAAGCCCCAATTTAAAATCTGAATGATTGCCAGGAAAAACCCCAGCGGACTGAGCATAACGAGAGAATCTTTTTTTACATTTTTTATAAAGAGAATGCGTCCATTAGCAACCAGCAAAAGAATGATGACTAAAAGTTCTCCGTAGAATTTCATTAAAACCTCAGCGTTTTTTACATAAAATAATGCTTTGTATTATTCTATCACATTTTTTTTCTTTTCGGAAAGCCCTGCAATTTTAGAAAATGTTTTTTCAAGATATTGCGCTTCGCTTTCGGTAATTGCAGAACGTGATAAAATCGAACGCCAGAAGTTTTCCATATCCTCTCGTCCAGGCATTTTAAAAAATCCAATTTTCTGCAAGTCATCGGTCATTTTCTGAACTGTATCATCAATTCTTTCGAGTGATACTGGTGTTACTCCTTTGTAGCCGCCTGAACGTTCTGAAAGTTTTTTTCTAAAAAGATGATAACATATTATTTGTACAGCATGACTTAGATTCAAAGAACCAAAAGAATTGCTTGAAGGAATTGTAATTCCCGCCGTACATTGATCAAGCTGTTCATCAGTAAGTCCTGTACGTTCATTTCCAAATACAACTGCAATTCTGGCATTCTGTTCAGTTACACTGCTCATTTGATCTGCAAACTCTTCCGGCAACAAAAGTTTTCCGCGTTTTTTACCACTTCGTCTTGTTGTTCCTGCGCAGACTGTACAATCGGCAGTTGCTTCTTTTATGGAAGAATAAAATTGTGCTTTATCAAAAATCGCACCTGCGTGAATTGCAAGTACATGAATATGTTCAATGTCATAATCGCTTTTATTACCAACAATACGAAGCTCGCTGATATCATTATTTGCCATAGCACGGCAAGCAGCACCGATATTTCTGCTTTCATCGGGATGATCAAGGACAATTACAATGTTATTAAGTTTCATAGTTCAAAGCTCCGAATAAAAATCCAGATAAAAAAGCCGACTGCAACCATTTTTATACCTGTCCCAAGCAGAAAACCTAAAAACGAACCCCAGGCCGATTTTATGGATGCAGTAAAATTTCCTCGGGAGTGAAGCATCTCTCCTACTAAAGCACCAAGAAACGGACCTGCAATAATTCCAGCCGGACCTAAAAAAAGCCCGATTATAAGACCTACAGTAGAACCAATTGTTGCTGCTTTACTTCCGCCAATTTTATTAGTCATTATAACCGGCAAGAAATTATCAAAAACCGAAACTGCTACTGCAACAACAGCTGTAATAACAAGACAAATAAAAGAAATTTCATTGAAAGAAGAAAAATAACAAAGTAAAAGTCCTATCCAGGCAAGAGGAGCACCAGGAAGAACAGGTATAAAAGTTCCCAAAAAGCCTAGGATGAGAAAAATACCAGCTAAAATACATAAAGCAATGCTTAAACCTGTACTCATTTTGTTATTTCCAGAGATTTCCTCTATCTTTTATCTTTTGAACAACTTGTACCACAAAAGTACTGTTTTATACCAGAAATATGGAAATATAAGAAAGATTTTAAACGGATTATGCAATACTTCTACAAAAACTTCGTGACCCTTATCAAAAGTTTTTTCTTTTACACGGCGAATACGTTCCGAAAAAATACCGAAACAGTCTTTATAATAAAGGAATATACTTGAAGAAAAACGGTTTCTATGCTTGTAAGCCCAGCAGTTTTTATCTTTTATACCTTCACTTACCAGAACAAGCGATGGTTGCGATTTAAAAATTGCCTGAACAATATCGTCTTCATCCTGTTTTGAATAATAACCTACATATCGACCTACTATTTTTAATCCAGTAAAAGTATCACGCACATTTTTTTCTGCTTTCATAAGAGTTTTTTTGTGCGAACCAAGAAGATAAAGAGATTTGTAGTGTGAATCAAGAATTCCAAGAATCTGAATAACAGCATTAAACGGATTATAACGCACAGGAACAGGCTTTTTTAAAAAACGAGCACCTTTTAAAATGCTTTTGGAAATTGGTAGAACAAGATCGGCGTTTTGTACACATTCCGAAAACTCATTTTTGCGACGAGCCTTTAATAAATCCCAGATTGAAAGGAATATTATTTGTTTTGTACCTGGCTTTGCAAGAAGTTCAAGAATTGCCGATTCCAGATTTTCTGGAGCACATACATCAACCGGAACTCCTAATAAATTAATTCTTTCTATAGACATATTACCAACCTAAAATGCGTGATTGAACAGCCGCAATTCCATAAAGAGCAGCCGTTTCACATCTAAGTATATTAACGGAAAAATGTACCGGGTATAAGAGTGCTTTTTTTGTTAAAAGTTCAAGTTCCTCAGGACTTATACCGCCTTCGTTTCCACAAAAGATGCAGACATTTTGCAGTGCCTTTTTTTGCGGCCCTTCGAGAACATCAGGGACCGCGTGAACTGTACGTTCCGAAAGCACATAACCTGCCGATTTTTCTTCTCCCGCTTCCTGCTTCATTTTGTTCCAGATTTCTACAGCCTGTTCAACTGTAACCGGTTCAAACACTTTTGTATCAACAGGCGAACCGCTTTGCTGACGTGCTTCACGAACAATTCGTTCAAGCCGCTCTTTCTTACCGCCAACGAGTGCCAGAATACTTCCTTTTTCTGCATATTCACTTATTACAGGAATAATGTTTTTTACTCCACATTCTGTTGCCTGACGCACAATCAGTTCCAGCTTTTGAGGTTTTGGGATAAATTGAAAAAGGGAGAATTCTATAAGAGGTGGTTCGAGAACCTCACCAACCTTTTGTTGTCCCTGAGCTTGTCGAAGAGCCCCACACAATTGCAGCGTTATTTTTTTACAACTATCATCTATTTTGCAGACAGTTGAATTATAAAAAACACCATCCGCAAGCCGCAGATTAACCATATCGCCGCTTTTTACACGCAGAACCTGCCGAAGATAATGATAATCTTTTCCGTCAATTACAACGAGTCCGTCTTTATCCTGATTTTTTTCTATAATCAGTTGTCTCATCTGCTACTTAGAGGCTTCTTCTTTAGCACTTTCTTCTGCAAGTAAAGCTTCGTCCTGAAGTTCCTTAAGGGTTTTAGTTTTACGCATAAGATCATTAAAATTATTGTTTTGAATTATTTCTATTGCTTTTGCAAGCTGTAAATCATAATCCAAATCATACAAAGGAGAAACCTGAGTTCTCTGTACCTGAATTCTGAGTAAACGACGGATTAAACGTTCTTCAATAGGATATGTTTGAGCAATTACGTTCGCAGCAAGAGCAATATCATTTTCACTCATATTAGGAGTCTTTTCTACAGTTTCAGTAATGATATTTGAAGCAATAAGTTTTGTGTAAGCTTCCTCTTCTTCTGGAGTAAGTGTTTCAATATTTTTGATTTCATAATCAGGCGGAATTCCTACCTTATCAATATTTACATCCGATGGAGTATAATATCTTGCCATTGTAAGCTTCATGCCGTCAATTTCGCTAAGTGGAATTACCTGCTGAACAGAACCTTTTCCATAAGTTTTTTGACCAACAAGATATGCCAGATGATAATCCTTGAGCGCACCCGAAAGAATTTCTGAAGCACTTGCCGAACCCTGATTTATAAGCACTACAATAGGAAGGTTCTTTTTTACTGTAGTTTTTTCGGAACTTGCAGTAAATTCCTGATTTTCAAAAGCAAGACGGCTCTTTGTAGAAACTATAAGTCCAAAATCTATAAATTTGTCGGCAACATCAACAACACTTGTAATAAGACCACCCGGATTATCGCGTAAATCAATAATCATACTTGTATAACCGTTTTTCTGAAATAAATCCATGGCATCCTGTAAACGGTTTGGTGTATCTGGAGTAAACTCTATTAATCTGCAATATCCGATTTTTGTTCCTTCAATCATTCCATATTTTGCAGTTGGAACTTCTATGAGCGCACGAACAAGCTTTATATCAAAGCGCATATTTGCACCACGCAGGATTGTAACAGTAACAGGAGTTCCTACTTCGCCACGCAGATGACTTAAAACTTCATTCATAGTCATTTCTGGAGTTGGAAGGCCGTCAATAGCAATAATATAATCACCGGCATGAATACCTGCTCTTGCTCCTGGAGTATCATCAATTGGAGAAGATACCTCTACATAAGCAGGCTTGTCGGGGGTAGATTCTGTTGGCTTTGAAATGGAAAGTCCAACTCCTCCAAAATTTCCGGTAGTTGTATCGTTCAAATCGCGCATATAATCAGGATCAAGATAAAGCGTATATGGATCTCCAATAGCATCGAGCATTCCTTTTATTGCGCCCTCATAAAGGATTTTTGGATCAAGCTCATCAACATAATTCTGCTGAACATAATCAAAAACAGAATTAAGCTTTTTCATATATTGAAAAGAAGTTGCTTTTGTTTCATTGGAAGAATTCTGCGCAAAGCAGGAAGAACTTAAAAGCAGTGAAACAGTTATAGTACTTATATAAAATATTTTTCTAAAATGCTTTCTGATTGTTTTCATATATATACTATAACAAAAATATGCCTAAAAGTTAACATCATAAATCAAAAATGCCTGCATAAGAAAAAAACATAAAATTTTTAAATTTTTTCCTAAACTTTTTTATTGCTAACCCGAAAATCAACTAAAGGGTGGTGGAAACCCAAGAGATAAACCACGTCGTGGTTTGAAAGCCCACCATGTGCTTTATCTTTATTAACCAAACTATAAGGAGATTATTATGGTTATTAATCACAATATGAGTGCTATGTTCGCTCAGCGTTCCCAGGGAATTCAGGATCTTAATGCCCAGAAGAGTATGGAAAAGCTCTCATCAGGTATGAGAATTAACCGTGCTGGCGATGATGCTTCAGGACTCGCAGTATCTGAGAAAATGCGTTCACAGATTCGTGGTTTGAATCAGGCTTCTACAAACGCTCAGAATGGTATTTCCTTCATTCAGACAACAGAAGGATACCTCCAGGAAACAACTGATATCGTTCAGCGTATCCGCGAGCTTGCTGTACAGTCTTCAAACGGAATCTATTCAGCAGAAGACCGCATGCAGATCCAGGTTGAAGTTTCATCTTTGATTGCTGAAGTTGACCGCATTGCTTCTGCAGCTCAGTTCAACGGTATGAACATGCTTACAGGACGTTTTGCTCGCCCAACAGGTGAAAACGTTGTAACAGGTTCTATGTGGTTCCATATTGGTGCTAACATGGATCAGAGAACTCAGGTTTACATTGGAACAATGTCTGCTACAGCTCTCGGACTCCGCAACATCGGTGATGAATCAATTATGACATTGGAAACTCCAGACGAAGCTAACCGCGCAATCGGAACTTTGGATGAAGCTTTGAAGAAGATTAACAAACAGCGTGCTGACCTTGGTGCTTACCAGAACCGCCTTGACCTTACAGTTAAGGGTCTCGACATTGGTGCTGAAAACCTCCAGGCTTCTGAATCACGTATCCGCGATACAGATATGGCTGCCGAAATGGTTGAATTCACAAAGGATCAGGTACTTTCTCAGGCTGGAACAGCTATGCTTGCACAGGCAAACCAGACTTCACAGAATGTACTCAGCTTGCTCCGCTAGTATATGTCATTGTCGGGCTTGACCCGACAATCTATATTAAAAAAGGCATCCGCAATCGTCGGATGCCTTTTTTGTTTATGTCATTGCGTGCCGAAGGCGAAACAATCCATAATAAACCTTATTGCACAGAATCTGGCAAAACTATGTAGAATACACTGTCTGTATTGCCGGCGGATGTAAGGCCGGTGACGCTTGACAAATCAAGACCTACATACCTTTCGTAATTCCATGTATTACTTCTTTTTTGATCAAGCAACCTTATAATTTCAATAAATTCATCATTTGACATTGAGCCTGTAACCTTGTACATAATGTAATTGCCGCCTGCGAACGAATTAATTTCACTTTGCAAATCTTCTGCAGCTATGTTTTTAGTCTCTGGCTTGAACAAACCTTGTCGGAAAATTCCATTAATTTGAGTTCGATTATTCCATCTGTGATTTGCAGGATTTTCCAAATCGTCTGGATTTGCAGGACTTACACTACTGTTATTGCCACTAGCCATCCAGTTTTGTTTGTCTTTGAATGTTAGTGTTTGAATATTTCCATTATCAAAAGCACCACTTCCTATATAAACAACGCTTTCTGGAACTGTGATATTCTGAATACTGTCATTAACCCAAAAAGCCTCGCACCAGATCATTGTTACTGTAGAAGGAATTACAAATGATGAATCAGTTTTATCTTTTGGATATAAATATAGAATTGTTTCATCAGCAGAATAAAAAACCCCTTCTACATATTTAAAATGTGTATTATCAGAAGTAATTATAATATTATAAGCACCAACATAATTATTTAATTTAGTTACACTTGAAGGAATTATCAGACATAATAAACTCCCGCTGTTGGATATTTCAGTAAGGCCGGTAACCTCAGACAAGTCAAGTCCTACATAATTGTTATAGTTCCAGGAATTACATCTTTTATCATTTATAAAATTTACTATTGTGCTATATTCAGCATTTGACATTTCGCCTGTAACCTTGTAAATAATATAATCTCCACCTGCGTAGGAATCAATTTCTTCAGTCAATTCTGCAACATCCACTGTTATAGACTCTGGCTTGAACAAACCTTGTCGGAAAATTCCATTAGTTTGAGTTTGATTATTCCATCTGTAATTTGCAGGATTTTCAAGTGCGTCTGGATCAGCTTTATTTGCACTATTGTTTAATACTTTAAACAGCCAGTCTTCTTTGTTTTCGAAAATTAATGTTTGAATATTTGAATTACCAAAAGCATTAGCTCCTATATAAACAACACTTTCTGAAACTGTGATATTTTGAATACTGTCACTCTGGAAAGCTTCGGCACAAATCTTTTTTACCGTAGAAGGAATTACAAAAGATTCATTTGTTTTTCCATTTGGATATCTATACAGAATTGTTCCATCTGCAGAATAAAGAACCCCTCCTACATATTTAAAGTTTGTATTATCAGAAGAAATTATTATATTACCTACTCCACTTGAAATATTTAACTTAGAAATACTTGATGGAATTGCCAGACTGAACAAACACCAGCTATAAGATATTTCAGAGAGCCCTGTCACAGCCGACAAGTCAAGTCCTACATATTTATCGTTCCAGGAATTATTCCATTTATTGTTTATCAAATTCACTATTGTATTATAGTCTTCATTTGACATTGTACCTGTAACTTTATAAATGATGTAATCATCGCCTGCGTATGAATCGATCTCATCTGTTAATTGCGAAACAGTTACAGTTTTGGTCTCTGGCTTGAACAAACCGTTTCTACAGCTTCCATTAGTTTGAGTTTGATTATTCCATCTATAATTTGCAGGATTTTCCAAATCGTCTGGATTTACAGGACTTACACTATTATTGTTACCCCGTACCATCCAGTTTTCTTTGTCCTTGAAGGTTAGTGTTTGAATATTTGAATTATCAAAAGTACAATCACCTATATAAACTACGCTTTCTGGTATTGTGATACTTTGGATATTATAATTATATCTAAAAGCTTCGCGCCAAATCTTTGTAACCGTAGATGGAATCTCAAATGATTCATCCGTTTTCTCTAATGAATATGAATATAAAACTGTTTTATCTTCAGAATAAATAACTCCATCTACACATGTGAAGTAAGAATTATCAGAAGTTATAATTAACTTAGAAAACCCTGTATCATTTCCAACTTCAGAAACAGTCTTAGGTATAGTCAAAGTTGCAATTGGCCAACTGACATAACTAATTTTTGTAAGACCCGTTACACCTGATAAATCTAGTACTATGGTACGGCCTTCCCAGTTTTCATTATTGCCTTTGTTATTAATGAGCTGGTTAATCTGATTATACTCATCATTTGACATTGAACCCGTAACCTTGTAAGTAATGTAATCATTGCCATTGTATGAATTAATTTCATTTGTCAATTGTGAAACAGTTACGGATTTTGTTTCTGGCTTGAATAAACCGTTTCTACAAATTCCATTCATTTGAGTTTGATCATTCCATCTGTAATTTGCAGGATTTTCCAAATCGTCTGGATTTACAAGACTTTCACTATTGTTGTTATTATTTCGTACCATCCAGCTTTCTTTGTCCTTGAAGGTTAGTGTTTGAATACTACCATTTTCGAATGCACCCCAACCTATATAAATAACACCTTCTGGAATTATGATATTTCGAATACTACCATTGCCCTGAAAAGCCTGAGCCCAAATCTTTTTTACCTTAGAAGGAATTTCGAAAGTTTCCTCTGTTTTTGCTCTTGAATATAAATACAAAATTGTTTCATCTGCAGAATAAAGACTTCCATCTACATATTTAAAGTTAGGATTATCTGAAGAAATTATTACATTATAAACTCCATCTGAAACACTTAATTCAGAGACACTTGAAGGAATTGCCAGATTGAATAAACACCAGCTGTAAGATATTTTTGTAAGTCCTGTTACGGCAGACAAGTCAAGTCCTACATAGTCGTTATAATTCCAGGAGTTATTGCGTTTATTGTTTATCAAATTCACTATTGTATTATAGTCTTCATTTGACATTGTGCCTGTAACTTTATAAATGATGTAATCACCGCCTGCATATGAATTAATTTCATCTGTCAATTGTGCTACAGTTACGGATTTTGTTTCTGGCTTGAATAAACCGTTCCTACAGATTCCATTCGATTCAGTTTGATTATTCCATCTGTAATTTGCAGGATTTTCCAAATCATCTGGATTTACCTTGTCGCTATCTCTCTGAAGCATCCAGTTTTCTTTGTCTTTGAAAGTTAAGGTTTTAATATTTGAATTATCAAAAGCACAATCACCTATATAAACTACGCTTTCTGGAATTGTGATATTTTCAATATAATAATTATTACAGAAAGCAGAATTCCATATTTTTGTAACAGAAGAAGGAATTTCAAAAGACTTATCTGTTTTCTCTCTTGGATAACAACATAGAATAGTTCCGTCTTTTGTATAAAGAATTTCATCTTCGTATTTGAAATTTGGATTAGATTCAAAACCAACTATATTACCACTTGAATAGTCACTTGCCTCTGTAACAGTAGCAGGTATAATTACAGTGCTAAAGCACCAGGTTCCTCCAATTTGTGTAAGTCCTGTTACTTCTGACAAATCAAGGCCGACATATTTGTTTTCCCACTTTTTATTATTAACTTTATCCCAGACAAAGTCGAATACATCCCAATAATCTTCGTAAGTCATTTCACCGGTAACTTTGTAAATTGTATATGTACCCGCCTCATACGAATTAAGTGCTGTCATCATCTGCGTAAAGGTTACAGTTTTTGTTTCCTGCTTGTATAAACCATGTCGGAAAATTCCAGTAGTTTGGGTATCACTATTCCATCTGAAATTCTCAACTTTTTCCAAATTGTCTGGATTTACTATATTGTTGTTGCTATTTGCCACCCAGTTTTCTTTGTTTTTAAAGGTAAGCGTTTGAATATTTGTATCATCATTATCAAAAGCAGCCCAGCCTATATTAACAACACTTTCTGGAATTGTGATATTTTGAATATTTTTATTATTATAAAAAGCAAAACGCCAGATTTTTTTTACACCAGAAGGAATTTCAAAAGATTCATCCTGCTTTTCTGATGAATATAAATACAAAATTGTTCCATCTGCCGAATAAAGACTTCCATCTACATATTTATAGTAAGGATTATCGGTAGAAACAATTATATTAGTATAATCAGTGTCTACTCCAACTCCAGAAAAAGTTTTAGGAACCGTTACACTTGCGATTGGCCAGCTGACATAACTAAGTGTGGTAAGGTCTGTTACTCCTGACAAATCAAGTGTTATTGGGCTACCTTTCCAGTGTTCATTATTGCCTCTGTCCCTAATGAGCTGATTTATCTGACTATAATCTTCATTCGACATTTCGCCTGTTACTTTATAAGTTGTAAACACTTCTTCCTTATATACATAGGCACTGATTGTGTCAGATAATTGACTTGCTGTAATATTTATTGTTTCTGTTTGTATCTTGTAAATTCCGTCCCTACAGATTCCACGCTGTTGTCCTTCACTGTAACTTACAGGATTCTCCAATTCAGCGGCGCTTAAAAGTCGATTTTCATCTCTGCTGTACCAATTCTCTTGATCCTTGAACGTTAGTTTTGTAATTGAATTTGTTTGAAGGGCAGCCATTCCTATGAACACTACGCTTTCTGGAATCGTGATACTTTGAATGTTATTATTCCAAAGGAAAGCAGCGCTCTGTATTTTTTGTACTCCAGAAGGAATTACAAAAGATGTTTCTGTTTTTTCGCTTGGATAGAAATATAAAGAAGTTTTATCTGCTGAATAAAGAACTCCATCCACATATTTAAAATTTGGATTACCCTCAAGAATCTTAACGCAATCAAATTGTGCATAATTTCCAAATTCCGTAACAGATGATGGTATAGTCAGGCTAATAAATCCCCAGGTACAATCAATTCTAGTAAGCCCGGTTACCTCTGATAAATCTAAGCCTACATACTCACCACCCCAATCATTATCACTCTTATTTTCTATAAGTTCTTGAAGTTCACTAAATTCGCTATTTGTCATCTGACCTTTTACTTTGTAAATTGTCTTAATGCCAGGAATATAATTTTGTATTTCGGATTTTAATTTTGATGTTGTAACTTCTATTTGAATAGGTTTTTCTTCCTGATTTTCTACCCATCGCAAAGTCAACGGTAACTCTACAAATTCTGTTTCTACCGTTATTGTTTCTGATTCGCCGTACAGCATCTGATTTTCGTAAGTCTTGCCATCACGAACTGTTACGGATTTAACTTCAGCTTTTGCATAAACAGTTGAACCAAATTCAATACCGTTAAAAATAAAGGATTCTGAGGTCTTATTTTGGTCTACAAGTTTTGATTGGCTGGCATAAAGCGTATTGTCTACATAAAATTCTACATCAAGATTGATTGTAACAGAATCTTGTTCAACTCCCCTGGCAGTTAGTACTGAATAGAAATGCTGCACAGGGAAAGACATTTTTACTTTTGTCTTAAGACTTGTATTATTACTGCAGGAACAAACGAACAGCAATACGGCTGAAAAAAGTGTTGCGAGAATTGATTTATAGTTTTTCATGCTATAAATTATAACTCAATTTTTTAAAGATTCAAGGTTAAAAAAAGAATGCCGGAACTAGTCCGGCAATAAAATGATATTATCGAGATTTACCCGACAACCCACAATTATGATTTGAAAGCAGCTATTGCTTCATCCAAAGAATCTGTAAATGTGAATGATTTAGAGAAACCTAAAAGCTGGAATACTTCCATTACCTTAGATTGAACATTAAGGAATACAAAGTTTCCACCCTGAAGTCTGATTGCCTTCCAAAGATTAATAAAAGCTCCGATTCCGGTTGATGAAACATAAGACAGATTCTTACAATCAAAAATCAAAGCCTTGTAGTTAAAGGCAATAATCTTAGTAATTTTCGTCTGGAAGAATGATGAATTGTATGTATCGATAAAACCATCGAGGTGAACGATACAGCAGGAATCCATTCCTTCTACACCTTCAAGGTTTAACTGCAAATAATCATTTTTTTCACTACCAAAATTTGGGATTAACACTTCTTTCATCAGAGTTTCCTTCTCTCTTATAGTTTTTATTTTTTCTACTAATATTTTATACCCATTTTCAGTATTTGTAAAATGAAAATGTTTAAAAATACCAAATTTTTTGTCATTCCCGGGCTTGACCCGGGAATCTTTCTAAATAAAAGATTGTCGGGTCAAGCCCGACAATGACATAGGAATCTTATTTATACTGTTCCAGCTCTACATAGCTTGTATGCAAGAGTTCATGAGACTTATGTCCAAGTGGTTCTCCAAGGAAATCCTTGTAAATTGCAGCAATTTCAGGATTGTTGTGAGACTGTCTGAATTCACATTTCTCATCATCAGTATACAAAGCCTTTGTGCGGGCAGCACGAACTTCGTCTGTAACACCATAAGGCTGTCCACCGCCACCAATACATCCGCCACGGCAAGCCATAACTTCAATAAAGTGCCAGGTTGGTTCTTTTCCTGCAGCCAAGTCTGCGCGAATCTGTTCTACTACAGCGTCAACATTCTTAATCTGATGAACTACTGCAATGCGAACCTTTGTTCCGCCAAGGTCAACTTCTGCAGATTTAACACCTTCCATACCGCGAACAGGCTCAAATTCAACCGGGCCAAGTTCTTTTTTGTTTGTAACAAAGTATGCGGTACGAACAGCAGCTTCCATTACACCACCGGTAACACCAAAGATTGTACCGGCACCTGTATATGCACCAATAAGGCTGTCTGCTTTTTCTT
>JAFZWX010000041.1 GCA_017617145.1 Treponema sp.
GACATGGCCGACATAATTGTGGAAAAATAAAAGGAATTGTATTATATTTAATAAAGAAGGAGGTACAACAAATGGCAACTTCAAGTATATTTGCAAATTTCAATATAACTGACTCAAAAAAAGCGGAAAGTTTTGTTCAAGCTCTTGATGTTTCTGCAAAAGAAAATACCAAGAAAGAATCTACTGACAAAAAATCATTTATTGCACTTCCTGGTGACATCAAGTCTCTTTGGGCAAAACGAAAAGAACAGAAATGAATTTCAATGTTATCAATATCATAGACCTGCTTAATTCTGTTGGAGAGAAAGAAGTCAGTTCTGCTCTTTCGGAATTTACTTGTTCTAAGAATCCAGAAATTGAATTTTTTCTCAGGAATAATGCTATTGATTTTGCAAAACGAAAAATTTCTGTTACCCATTTGATATTAGATGACAATGCTCAGATTGTTGCATATTTTACACTCACACATAAACCTGCAAATATTACAGCTTCAAATCTTAGCAAATCAGCAATAAAAACACTTTCGCGATATGCAATTCTTGATAAAGACTCTAATTCATTTAACATATCTTCTTTCTTGATTGCACAATTTGGAAAAAATTCCGCTTACAAAGATTCAAACAAACTTTCGGGCAATAAAATGATGGAGTTTTGTTTTGAAATTCTCAAATCGGTACAAAAGCAGGTCGGCGGTGGCATTGTATTTCTTGAATGCGAAGATAAAAAGCAATTACTAAATTTCTATCAACACGAAAGCAACAAATTCCGCATTTATGGCGAACGTTATTCTGAAACTGAAAAAACTAAATATATACAGTTGCTGAGATTCTTTTAAAAACTCGTCTCATGTCCTTCTGATTATTATTTCCCCACAAAATAAACACGGCAATCCACATACAAGAATTCATGTACATGGATTGCCGCGCTGCGCTCGCAATGACGTAACTTTTTGAAGGGCCCTTCGAGAGCCTCAGGGCCCCCGGCTATTGAAATTAGAACTTATACGAAGCGCCAACACTTACAAAGCTGTTGTTTTCCCAAGGTTTGAATTCGCTATTGTCGTCGCCGCAGTTTATGAACAGGCCGCTTACTGTAAGGGTTAAGTTCTGATCGGGCTTGTAGGAAAGTTTTGGCATTACTACAAGGTCCTTATTTTCAACACCGTACATTACTGTAACTTCTGGTGCAATTTTATCGTTCATGAAAGAGGCGGTAAAATTGGCGGCAATTTTGTTATTGGTGTAGCCGTTTGCACAGTAATCAACATCGGCACCGTAATTAACATTTGCCTTATTATTATCGCATTCATCACCCTTCATTACAAAAGATCCGATTTCCTGGACATTCAGGTTTGCATTCCAGAATGGAAGATCAATATCAAAACCACCCAGCCAGCCGATTGAATTGTTGTGTACCCAAGGATCAGTTCCGTCTGTATCGTCTGTAAGGTTGTAGGCAAACTCACCACGAACATTGAAGTGCCAGATTATAGAAGATGCCTCTAAACCGAAGGTCTGTTTTTTATCGTAAGCAAGGAACTTCTGGTCTTCGGAAACTGTGCCGTTTGCAAGATAGTCTGCAAGGAAGCTGTCAATCTTTGATGCATTTACAGATGGCTGTTTGTACCAGCCGTTATAATAGCTGATTCCCATATCTACCTGACCAAGTGTCCAAGTTGCACGTCCACCAAACTGTCCGTATTTGAGTGTTCGCAGATTTGGATAGATATTATTGGCAACTGATGTAGCGTTGTTCAGAGCAAGTGTATATGCTGTATCTGCGACAGTAAGTTTTGCTTTATAATCTACTGCCTGTGCAAGAGCCTCTTCTGCGGCAGCTTGATATTTTACTGCGGCTTGTGTCTGTGCTGTCTGTTCTGCTGTACAGTGAACAATCAACACTTTTAACTGTTCTACTTGTGCCGCATAAGTTGCATCATCAATTAAACCGGCATTTTTTGCCTGCCCTAGTTGTTGAATATTATTGTTATATTCCTGGATTTTTGAAGCATAAGAAGCAGCTGCATCACTTGCAGCTTTTGCCTGTGCTTTGGAAGAAGTTGCAATTGTTGTTGCAGCAGCCAGCCCTGTTCTGTAAGTTTCGCAATCTTTAACAAGCTGTTTTACATATTTTTCTGCAGAACCAGTAGCCGAAGCTTGCAATGCAGTTACCTGAGCCGGAGTCCATTTTCCGCTTGTTGCAAAACGGTCCACAGGAAGCAACGGTGTATACACACCTTCAATATTGAAGTTCGCAACAGGCAGGCTTATAATTCCTCGAATCATCGGAGTACTTACACGACGGTCAAGATAATCAGGAATAATAAAGTCTGAATAATTGTCTGCATTGAAATTGTCGAGTACGTGAAGCTTATCGCCCTTACCCCAGACAATTTTCATTTTACCGGCTTCGACTGTAACATAGTCTCCAAGTCTTCCACGAAGAACAAGCTCGTCAATAATATCTTCGGGATTGTTCTTAATCATGTCAGCATCCATATTAAGTGAAAGAGTCATATCGGAATTATTTCCGCTGTAGCTCAATTCAAGTTTTCCAGAAGGCTTTCCGGTAACTTCAATTTTTTCATCTGCAGCTTTGTCGTTGTCTTCTGTATCAACATAAGCACGTGCTTCCATTGAAACATTTCCGCTAACTTCGATTTTTGAAGAAGCACCAGCTGATGAGTCATCATCAAAATCGCCGAAGTCACCAAAGTCCTGAGCTATTGCCGGAGCAGCGCATAAAGCAAGTACCTCGGCTGTAAGTAATAATTTATTTAGTTTCATATTATGCCTCGATTATTTTCCTGTAGTCAAAAAGTTCTGCGTAAAGTAGCGGCCTGGGATTTCCTGATCCAATGCTACAACCTTTGCAATCTTGAGTGTTGTACTGTGACCTGTCTGAACATTTGTCAATTTGTTTTCCATTGGCATGTCGTAGCCGCTGATTTTCTGAATGTCCAGGACCTCAAGAACTTTTACAAGCTTGTCGTTCTTGTCATACATTTCTGTGTGAATCGGATACATTGTTTCCTTATCAACCCAAACCATGCGATAGTTGTACTGAGTTCCTTTTTTATCAATAGGAATTTCTTTGATTTTGTAGCAGTCATATGTTTTGCCGCTTTCTACAGTCATGCGTTCTTCACCAATATACTGATGCTCATCTTCTGAAACATCGCGGGTTGTGAGGTCGTCGTAAGTTGCATCTGAACCCATGAATGCCTTTGAACCTTCGCTTGAGTTTACACGGCGAACAGATTTAAGTGCCGGCAGATAAATATGTTTTTCATCAGGACCATTATCGTCTGTAATCTGAAGGAAGCGTGTTCCCTTGTTCGTACCGGTCTTGAAGTCCATTACGATGTAAGTCTTGCTGCCGTCTTCCTTACCGTACTCGCGGAAACCGTTTGAATCCTGAGTTCCTTTTTTATCTGTAAGAATCATGTAAACGTCTGTTACTGAATAAGCAGGTTTTTTGAAGTCTGCAACCTTATTCATAATTTCGTTACCTTTATCATCCGCAAAAGCGAATCCATTCAATACTGCAAGCACTGCAGCGACCATTGTAATTTTTGTTGTTATTTTCATATCTATATCTCCTATTTGTTTGATTTCTTTGAAATAAATTTTGGTGCATACATATTCAGGAAGCCCGGGATGACTGTCATAGCCAGGAAGCTTGATGTGAACATTACGATTGCAACCAGAATTCCGATGTAGCGTAAAACTACGAACTTAGAGAAACACAATACAAGGAATCCGAATCCTACTGCGATTGCGTTTGTTACAATACCGTGACCACTCTTGCGGAAGGTCATTCTTGTTACTGTCTCAAGGTCGTCAGTTTTTGCACGTTCTTCTTTATATGTAGTAAGGAAGTGAATTGTGTAGTCAATTCCAACTCCTACTGCTACCGATGCAATAATACTTGTTACGAGGTCCAGGTTGATTCCTGCAAATCCCATAACCATGTAGTTCAAAATGATTGCCAGTGCCAGTGGAACAGCTCCGAGCAATCCTGCCCAACCGCTCTTGAAAGCAATTGCAATAATCAGGAATACACACAAGAGTGAAATTACAAGACTTGTAAGCTGGCTTGATACAATCATCTTTGTCATTGTGTATTCCATTTCGGCAGTACCAGTTGCTTCGAGTGTGTAACCTTCAGGGAAGTGATTTTCTGCATACTTCTGGGCAGCAGCAATAATGTCGCCAGTTGTCTGTGTTGAATGGTTTCTAAGCTGAACTGTAATTCTCATAATCTGAGGATTCATGTCATCATCAACAAAGCGGTCAAGGGAACCAGAAAGAAGTGTGAGGTATCCCTGAACTACTCCTGCAAGTTCTTCGCGGCTTGCAACAGGATATTTTGCAGCATCATATGGAATCTCGTAGTAAGCAGTTCCGTTGTAGTTAACCTGCTTTTGAAGTTCATTCACAACGTCTTCTACGCTTGCAGTTTTTCCACCAGCGGCAACATAAGCTTTGTTTATCATGCTGATTACATCTTCAACTGTGACTGTCTGTTCAAGAGCAGCGGCGTATGAAGTGTTTGGGTCGTTCCAGTTTGATTCGTCAAAAGTTGATGTTTCTTCATCTGCAAAAGTGTCGCTTGCGAAGGTGTCATCTCCAAAATCTCCAAACTCGTCGAAGCCACCAAAATCATCTGTATCTGCTTCTGCTATTGCAGCATCACCTGCACCAACTCCAACACCATCAGTTACAGGCACATGCCATACCTGATTAATCCTCTTAATAAACTCTGTGAAAGAAACAATCTTTCCAATATCAGGATATTCTTCTTCAAGATATTCCTGCATATCATCTACAGCCTTAAGAATTTCCGGATTTGTAAGCGAACCCTTGTCCGGGCCTTTTATATTCAAATAAAGACTGTTAGTTCCAGCAAACTGCTTGTCTATGTAATTTATATCCTGGCGCATATCGCAGATTTCAGGGAAGTAATTTACAAGGGCTGTATCAATGTGAAGCAGACGCAAACCAACAAAAGAAAGTCCTACCATTACGATAATTGAAAGATAAAGACGAGGTTTTGAACCACAGAAAAAGTGATAGATATTATAAAGTGTATCACCCTGTGCTTCATCAGCAGATTTACCACCGCGAAGTTTTCTTGCATGCTCAAGTTTTGCAGCAAGCTTTTCACTCAGATTATGTTTTTTATTGCGGCTTGCCATAACCTTCTGAGGATTTTTGAGCAAAAGAATTGCAGGAATAAAGGTGATTGCAAGAATCAATGATATTGTTACACCAATTGCAGTAAATACGGCAAAGCTATGAAGCGGAGCAATCGGACTTGAAATCAAAGAAATAAAACCAATTACAGTTGTGATTCCAGCCAACAATACTGCACCCATAACTTCGTGCAAACCGTTGAAAACTGCATCTGTATATTTTTCTTTTGTAAGCTCCCCTTCTGTCATATCAAGGGCAACATAATAATGTGTAAGGACATGAATACCATAAGCAGAACCAACCGCTATCAAGGCAACAGGAATAACGCTTGAAACAAGAGTAAATGTTACTCCGCACAAAGCCATAAGTCCCATTGTCCAGGTTGTTGCCATAACTACAGTAATCAATGGAAGCAATGTTCCGTCCATTGTCTTAAAGCTAAAGTAAAGTGAAAGAAGAACTACAAGAATTACAAGCGGAATAAGACGTGTAAGATCTGCGAGCATAAATACTCGAGAGTTTTGCATTACAACAGGGTTACCGTAAATCTTTACATCAAGATTATGACCGGCAGTTTCTTCGTTTACAATTGCAGTAATTTCATTAAGGACGGCTTCCTCTTCTTCTGCTTCGGAACGGATTTTTTTTGTTCCAAGGGCGGCTGCCCGTTCAATTTCATGTTCTTTGCTGTATGGTGCCAGTGTTACCTGAAGCTGGGTTCCTGTCATATCATCATTTACGATTACGCGGTTGTACATTGCTTCCCATTCGTTCAGGCGGCCTTCCAGCTGTGCAATGTCTTCTTTGCTTCCAGTGTAAGTATCCGGAATTAATTGGCTTGCAGAAATTGCTCCTTCTGATTCACATACATAATCAATATGAGTAAGGGAATCTACATCCGATACTCCCTCTGCTTCTAGTGCGCGGTCAGAAATACGGCGTACTACATCAATATATTCCGGCGTAAGAATTGTGCCATTGCGGGCTTCCATACTTACACCAATAACCATCATGCTTCCAAACTGCTCCTCTGTTTGAGAAAGGCGTGTGTAAGAAGCATCTTTTTGAGGAAGGAACTGGCGGATTGAGTTATCAATCTTAAGATCCTTGATGAAAAATCCAAGAACCCCTGTTATAATTACACATAAAGCAATAATTAAACCAGGTTTCTTGAAAAATGCTCTAGCAGCTTTCATTTATACAACTCCTTTGTTTATTCGTTTAATTTCTTAAACGCTTAAACTTTATAACAGAGAATATAATAATGTGCATATTTAAAGTCAAGTTTTTTTTGATTAAATGTTTAATTTTTTAAACATTTAATCTTGTTGACAAGTAAAAGATATGCATTTATTATTAAGTAGATTCCCCGGTCAAGCCGGGGAATGACACATTGTCATTGTCGGGCTTGACCCGACAATCTCTATAGAGGACAAATTTACTATGATAGATAAAAATGAAATTAAAAAAACTCTGAAAACCTTTAATTCATGCGTTCCTTTTTTTATTGCAATGAGCGATGAATACCGTCAACAGCTTATAATGGATATTGCCGAAGCGGGTAAAGATGGTATAAATGTTTCAAATCTTTCTGCAAAATCAAAGCTTTCACGTCCTGCAATTTCACATCATCTTAAAGTATTAAAGGATGCCGGTTTAATAAAGCCTTTTAAGGTAGGAACTCAGATTTTTTATCAGCTTAATCTGAAAGACAATTTTAAAACAATTAATGAACTCATAAAATCCATGGAAGCAATTCTTGATAAGATTGATGAACAGAAAGCAGATGCCAAATAGTCTGTAATTAAATCTTTCGGCTTATAATTCCGCCGCCAATGATAACTCCATCCTGATACAATACTACTGATTGGCCCGGAGCAACTGCGTGCTGGGGAATTTCAAACATTACTTCCCACTCACTTGCTTCTGGTGAGGTGCGGCGGATTTTTGCTTTAACGGGACGGCTCGCCAGCCTGATTTTTACCATTGCTTCTATCGGCTCGCATTCTGGTGGCGGAACAACGTCTCCGGCCCACACAAAATCATCTGCAATAAGACCGGCTGAATCAAGTGCACTAGACGGTGCAAGCACTACCACATTATTCTTAGCATCAATTGAATGGACATAAACAGGATAACTTACTGCAACACCAAGTCCACGACGCTGACCGATTGTATAATGTTCAATTCCTCTGTGGCGGCCAAGTACGTGACCATCTAAATCTATAATGTCTCCTGAAACAGAAGGTTTATCGGCAAACAACAAATCAAAATATTCAGAACTTATAAAATCCTGACTTTCGGCTCGTTCGGCGGCGGCAAGACCTGCTTTTTTGGCAAGCTCAAAAACATCAGACTTTTTCATAAGGGCAAGCGGGAACCGTACCTTTTCCAAAACTACAGACGGCACGCGGTAAACAAAATAAGTCTGGTCTTTTGAAACATCAGTTGCACTTGCAATCATAAATGGGCGCACATCTGTTCCATACAAACCCTGCTCCGGGCGGACAATCTTTGCATAATGGCCGGTACAAAAATAATCAAACTTTATTCCAAGCGCTTCTACACCCTGAAGTAGCGCTCCAAACTTAATCATCCTGTTGCAGCGGATACACGGATTTGGCGTACGACCAGCCCTGTATTCAGCTTTAAAATATTCTATAACTTCGCGTTTGTACTGTTCTTTTACATCAATTACGTGGTACTCAATATCATACTTTGCACAGAAGCGGCGGCACTCTTCAATATCATCAGTCTCGCCAGGACCAAAACAGGCATCTTTTACAGCTTTTGCTTCATCGCCCTTTGCAACAGGAAACGAATCGTCCCAAAGCGACATTGTAACTCCAATTACCTTGCAGCCTCGTTCCTTGAGCATGTATGCTGTTAAAGTCGAATCTACCCCGCCAGACATTCCGACAACGACTGTATCGCCGGCTTGTGGCATTTGCTGATCAATATATTTCATATGAGTTCCCGCTGTTTTAAGCTTTTTTATGCATGAGGTCTGCAATAGAAACGCTGTTCAAATAACCTGAAATCCGTTTATCAAGTTCTTTCCAAAGAGGAAGCGTACGACAATCATTTTCGCGGTTACACGGAGCGGCATTGCATTCAAGACAAGCAACAGGCGCCAGAGTTCCTTCTGTTAATGTAAGAATTTCTCCTACCTTGTAATCCTTTGGTTTACGGTTCAGTCTGTAACCACCGCCCTTTCCGTGAACGCCTTCTACAAATCCGTTCTTTGAAAGAATTGCCATAATTGCTTCAATGTATTTTTGAGAAATTCCCTGACGTTGTGCAATATCCTTAAGTGGAACAAAAGAATCGCTGCCCTGTTCGGCCAAATCAATCATTACTCTGAGTGCGTATCGTCCGCGTGTTGAAACTATCATATGTTTATTATAACACGGTAAACAGCTTTCAACAAGATATCTAGTAGGTAAGTAGGTTTAGAAACGTCTGAGCTTAATTGCGCTGAAGGAGCAAATTTCGTGACAGCAGAAACAGTGTATACATTTTGATTTATCTTTAAGACGTGCTGTTCCATTTGGTCCTTCCAGATCAATACCATGAGCAGGACATATTTGTTCACAGCGACCACAGGAACGACATTTTCTTGAATTAAAGTGTGGAGTTTTTATAAAGTATTTTTCTGCTATAAGATCAAACCATTTTGGAAGCATTCCACCTAAGGTTTGAACAGGATCCTTTACAATTTTAAAAGTTGTACTACGGCATTCATCTTCAGAGGCTCCGATTGTTTTGATTTCATTTGAAGATTTCAACCAGTAACCACGCTGTAATGCCTGTTCGAGATATATAATTTTATGAGGATCATAACCTACCAGTGATGCACATTCCCAGTCAAGCGCAAGTACATTATCGGAAGCAGCAAGAAAACCAAGTTTAACAGGATCACCCGAACCTGGACCGCCTGGACCTTCCATTCCAACGATGGCATCCATAATTGCGTAGTCGGCATTTGCGGCAATATTCAAATCAATCAAGTAATTTCCAAAATCTTCCTTATTTGGAAACTGATAATGTTTTTTAGCTTTATCTAGTCCAATTACAAGTCCAAAAAGATTTTTCATTGCGCCGGTATAAGACATAAGCTGATGAGTTTTGAGCTTGCACAACGAAACTACAATATCGGCTTCGTCAAACTGCTCTGCAAATTCAAACTGTTTTACTACAACCCCTTCAGGACAAGAGACAACTACAGCATTATGAAAATCAGCCCACTCTCCACCATTATAAACAACCTGATCATACATTCCTGTGAGTTTTGCAGAAGTTGTTGAGTTTGCAATTGCAGGAGACTCCCCTACCAGAACCTTTTCGGCACCACGCTCTAAAAATGCTTTAACAGTAGCGCCCACAACAACAGGATGAGTACCAACTGCAAGCTCCGGCTTTTTTGGATAAAGAATATTCGGTTTAAGGAGAACCACCTTTCCCTTAACATCAGGTGGCGGAAGAAGCTCCATTATAGTTTTGATACATTTATAAACATCATCAAAATTATATGCTTCGCATTTTTGCAAAACTACAGTTTTTGTCATAACCCCTCACTTATACAAAGTTGAACGGCGTTGCCTGATATACGTAGTAATTTAACCAGTTCGAATAAAATAAATGCGCAGTAGCACGCCAATAACTTGTAGGCATTCGGTTTACATTGTTTGTAGGAAAGTAATTCTTAGGAAGAGGAACCTTCATACCCTTATCAGTGTCGCGGTAGAATTCGTTTGCTAAAGTCATTGTATCATATTCAAGATGACCTGTCATAAAAATTTCGCGGTTATCTTTTGATTTAATAATTGTTACTCCGGCTTCGGCACTTTCGGCAAGGATTACAAGTTCGCGGCATTTTTCAACATCTTCTTTATGAAGTGTTGTGTGGCGGCTCTGAGGAATTGGGAAGGTGTCGTCAAAACCACGAAGAAGCGGGTCTCCTTCGGTGCAGCGTTCGTTCATAAAAATACCTGACATTTTGCGGTCAAGAAGATATTTTTTAATTCCGTAATGATGATACAATCCTGCAAAAGCACCCCAGCAAAGATACAAGGTTGAAAAAACATTTTCGCGGGCATAGTCCATTATTTTGCAAAGGTCTTTCCAGTAATCAACAGATTCAAAAGCAAGCTGTTCAACCGGAGCTCCTGTAATAATCATACCGTCGAATTTTTTTGTATAAAGCTCGTTTGAAGAAATATAAAATTTTTCAAGATAATCTTCGTCGGTATTTTTGCTAACATGATTTTCCATGCGGACGAGGGAGATTTCAATTTGAAGAGGTGTGTTTCCAAGCAATCGCAGAAGTTGAGTTTCAGTTTCAACTTTTGTAGGCATAAGATTCACAATTGCAATTTTAAGCGGACGGATATCCTGAGTATCTGCACGCTTTTCGGTCATGACAAAGATATTTTCTTTTTCAAGAATTTTACATGCAGGTAAATCGGATTGAATTTTTATAGGCATACATATCCTCTATTCTTTTAATCTCTTCAATAGAAGTTATTCCCTCTCGCTGAAAAAGCCTTCAGCCAACAGAAGGAAGTTGTCCTCAGTCTTTTTCAGCTACGGTCATAACTTAATTTTTGACATTATAGCAAATAAGAGATTTATATGCTATAATAATCTGATATGGAAATCCAAGATGACAGAAAAGCGGCAATAAAAAAGTTAAAGCTTCTTACTTATAATTCGAAATCAAATCTAGACTCATTCAGACAAAAGATGGAAGAAGCTTTTACAACTGTTTTTCTGCCAAACGGCGTTGAACGAACTGAATATAAATATGGAAACATTGACTGCGATATTCTTTCCCCCGAAATGTATTCTTCAAACCGCGTAATGATTTATATTCACGGCGGCTGTTTTTCGGGAGGTTCACGCAAAGCCTACAGAACCTTTTGTTCATCACTTGCAACAAAATGTTACTGTCGGGTTGTTATTCCAGAATTCAGACTTGCTCCAGCATATCCATGTCCGGCTGCCATAGAAGATGTTCAGGCTGTTTTCCGTTCTCTTTTTACAGAAGAACAGATCCAGGCATCATTGAATACCGACAAAGCATCAACACCAAAATTACCAGAAATTATTATTGCAGCTGATGGTTCTGGTGCAACCATCGCCTGTGCCTTATTATACAACCTTCGTGAACGCTATAAAAACTGCATAAGTCATATTGTTTTTTTCAGTCCATGGCTTGATTTGTCACCTTCTTCAAAAATCATGTCATCAAAGAAAATCAGTGATGAAATTCTGAATCTTGACGTTTTTAGAAAAAGCGTTACCGATTACACATATACGGAAAATACAAAAATTTCTTCAGTATCTCCGCTGCTTGCTTCTGATGAACAACTTAAAGGATTTCCACCGGTCTTCATCCAGATGGGATCAAAAGAAATTCTTCTGGATGATGCAAAAGAATTCGCAGCCCGTCTTAAAGAAAATGGAAGTAAATGTGAACTTGATATCTGGAAAGGTATGATGTTTATGTTCCAGATGGCTGATGAATATTTGCATGAATCACATCTTGCACTTGATAAAGTTGGAAAAGTTGTTACACAGGATTCCGCTGGTCTTGAGCCTGTAGAAATTGAAAACAAGCCAAAACTAGAACACAGTCTTCATTCGGAGGCTTAAAAATGGAACTTCTTTCTCCTGCTGGAAACGTTGAAAAACTTTATTACGCTTATGCCTACGGAGCAGATGCTGCATACATTGGTCTTAAAAAATTTTCGCTGCGTGTAAAGGCTGATAATTTTTATGATGACGAATACAAAAAAGTTCAAGAATTAAAAAAACAGTTTCCTGGCCGCCGACTTCATTGTGCTTTGAACATTTCTTTTCACGATGACGAAATTGATTCTCTTAAGCAAAACCTTGATTATTTTAAGCTCTACCCTATTGATGCTTTTATTGTTCAGGATATTGGAATTGTTCCGCTGCTCCAAAAAGAATTTCCCGGCGTTCAGCTGCATCTAAGTACTCAGTCAAGTTGTGTAAATTCTGAAGCAGTCAAGTTATACAAACAGCTTGGTTTTTCACGCATTGTCCTGGGGCGCGAAATTTCCTTAGACCAGATTAAACGCATAAAAGACACTGTTCCCGATATGGAGCTTGAAGCGTTCTGTCATGGAGCAATGTGTATTGCCTACGCAGGCCGATGTTTGATGAGCGCATATTTGACAGGACGAAGTGCTCAGAGCGGATTTTGCAGTCACACATGCAGATGGAATTTTAAAGTTGATGGAACTGCTACCCCAGAACAGGCAAAAGCTCTTGCACAAAGTGGACTTTTAACAATTGAAGAAGAACAACGTCCGGGAGAAAAGTTTCCGATTTTTGAAGGAGACGATTTTACCGCAGTTTTGTCTTCTAAAGATTTACGCATGATTGAACACCTTGCCGATTTTAAGGCAGCCGGAGTTGATTCCCTGAAAATTGAAGGTCGCATGAAAAGTGTTTACTATGTTGCAATGGTAACCCGCGCCTACCGAAAAGCACTTGATACGCTTGAAGGAAAAATTAGTACTACCGATGCCCAGCCTTTTATTGACGAACTTGAAAACGTTAGTCACCGTGAAAGTACAACAGGTTTTTACTATAACAAAGCAGAAGCAGATGCAACAACAATTGGTGCAAGTGACAGCAAATACCAGCTTGCCGCACAAATGCACGAAGAAATTACAGGCGATGCGTTTGAGAAACTGTATGAATTAGGACAAACTAACTACAAGAAATTTACAGAGCAACTTGAGCAGTTGCACCCCGCTGCCCGCGAAGCACGACTTAAAGATTTAGAAATTCACACAGACCGTAAAATTGAAGCCTTTGAAAAAAAAGAAGGCTGGCATATGTATTCGTGCACACCACTCAACATGATTCAGGCAAACGAAAATATTGAATTTGTTTCTCCAGATTTTGTAAGTGTAACTGCAAAGCCTGAAGAATTTGCACTGATTAATCCTGAAACCGGAACAAAACTAAACTGGGTTTGCGACGGACACCCCTGTGTTGTTTATTCTAAATATGAACTACCGCATGCCTCGTTACTGCGTACACTTGACCCGGATTATGTTGAAGGGAAGATAAGAGATACTGGAAGATAGATTCCCGTGTCAAGCACGGGAATGACATAAATCCTGTGTCATTGCCGGACTTGACCGGGAATAACATAAATCCTGTGTCATTGTCGGGCTTGACCCGACAATCTCTACTCAACCTTCCAATTTACTAATTCAACATCACCACTGAGTACAATATAAAGGTCTGCAACTTTTTCTGAAGGCATTATAAACTCTGCACTGGCAGTTGTTTCTTCTCCTACTTCCACTTTTGCAAGAAGTTCACCGCTGGCAAAATTACCTGCACGGAATTCTACAGTACCACCTTTGTGATCAGCTGCAACATTAAGCACTACCTTCGCAGCACCCTTTGCAAAATCCACACCCTTAATGCAAACATAAGCACCATCTTTAAGTGGATAGAGTGTCTGCCGTGCAGAAACTATCATATTGCGAGAGCCCCACATTGTTGCGGCAGGAACTGTTGTATAAGGATTGAAGGTTCCGCTCTGCTCAACACCAGTTTTTGTTCCCTTTTGAATTGGCCAGCTTCCATCGTCGTTTATGTTAAAATCGCTTATAATAAGACTACGATAACCGCCTTTTTCAAGACCAAGTGTTTTTTCAACATATTGTGCATGGTAAGCAATATAATTTTTTCCACGGAAAGTAAAAATCCAATGGTGATTGTTTCCCCATGCTCCATACATTGTTCCGGGATTTTCAAGAGTGTAGCCCTTGTACTCAAAAGGTCCAAGTGGATTTTTAGAAGTCATATAAGCAATAACTGCAACAGGGACCATTGGATCTGCCTGAACTCCATCGCGGCTCTGCCAGTTAGAACAATATGAATAATAATAAGTATCGCCAAATTTGTTTATTCCAGAATCTTCAAAAAGGAACGGAGGGTCAATCTGAATGGCATCACTTGCAAGCGAAATCATATCATCACTAAGCTTTGCACAACGAGCAGATTTTGGATGAATAAAATCTGCCTGATGTCCGCCACCAAAATAAATATAACCGGTCCCGTCATCATCAACAAAAACAGCAGGATCAAAAAGCCAGTAAACACCGTCGATTCCAGGCATACCGCGTGAAACAAGTGCCTTACCGATCGGGTCAACAAAAGGTCCAGTCGGACTATCTGCACTTAAAACTCCAATTCCGTTTGCACTGTCGGCAAAATAAAGGAAGAATTTGTCTTTGCCATTAATTTTCTTTGTACAAATTGCAGGAGCCCAGGAATTATGTGCCCATTTTGCAGCTCCCGAAGAACCGCCAACTTTTATAATTCCGCAGTCAGTCCAGTTTACTAAATCCTTTGAACTGAAAACATTTAAAGTATTGATTTTATCATAGGCGTTATCGCTTTTGCCCAAAGAAAACTCAAGCTGTTGAAAATCGTTTGTACAATAAATATAAACAGTATCATCATAAACAAGAACTGCAGGATCTGCATTAAACTTGTGTAAAACAACCGGATTATTTTCTGCAGGAAGCTTTGCGGCTTTTTCTGCCATGAGCTTTTGCATAGGAGTAAAACGCTTAAGAGCTTCTTCCCTTCCCTGTTCAATTTTTGCTGCTCTTTCTTCTGCCATCTTAGCCTCCTTTTTATCTTTAATATGACACGAACATGTCATATTTACCACTAATCCACAAAGAATCAGTTTAAGAATGTATTTTTTCATAAAAGGAGTATATCATATTTATGAAAAATAGTAAAACGATTAACTGAGTTGAAGAAGTTGATTGCCAGAATATAAAAAGAATTTGCGTTTATTTGCATTTACCTATATCATTTAATAGAAGTGCTTAAAAGGAGACGCTAATAATGAAAACAAACCCATTAAACAAAAAGTTTTACCCTCCACAAGAAAAATTCGATACATTGCCAATCCGTGAACAGGAACAGCTTTCAATGCTCATTGGTTCCAACCTTGTTTTTATGATAATGTTCACTCTTTTTGGGGCAGCCCTTTTTGTTTTTGGATACCCGGTTATTGGTGGAGGTGCCGTTTGTTTACTTGCCTTCTTTATTGCATCTCTTATTTTTATAAAGCAGGGACACATTCACCGTGGTTCCTGGACTACAACAATTGCAATTGCAATGGTAACGGCAGTTGAAGCACTTGGTGCTCCATTTAGTCAGACAAATTTCCTTCCGTACCGAGAATCGTGTTTTATGGTTGTAATGGTTATTTGTAATTATGTAGTTTCTTTAAGACGAAAACAGATTCACACATTCTTTGCCTTTATTATAATTCTTTGGGCTGTTATTAATGCAACAATATACCGGCCTCTTTATTCTGCAAATATTAAAGCTGCACTTTTAAATATCATCATTTGTTCTCTTGGTGTTATTACTGCAAACATTGCAATTCTTTTATATGACAGCTTCACCCGCCGTGTAGTTGAACGTGCTGCCGAAAATGAACAGAAAACCGCCGATGCTCTTGGAAAAATTTCAAACGTTTTGAATGAAACAAAAGAGGGAATGAATATTGGAAAAGAGCTTTCGGCTTCTACCGATAAGGCTGCAAACAACGTTGAAGAAATTGATAAGCTTTATGCATACATTAATACAGAAACAGCTGGACTTAGCAGCGATGCGGGTGCTATTCGTGATTCAAGTGCCCAGATTAATGATAAAGCCGCACAGATGAAACAGAGCGTTCAAAACCAGAATCAGTCTATTACTCAGACTTCTGCCGCACTTAATCAAATGTCTTCGAGCCTTACAAATCTTAGTTCAATTGCAACACAACAAAGATCCGGCATGGACTCTCTTGTTCAAAATCTTGATTCGCAGATGAAGCTTATGCAGCAGCTTGTTGATGATGTTCAAAAGGTAAAGGAATCTTCTGACAAGGTTGCAAACTTTGTTCAGGCTGTAAACAGGGTTGCTTCGCAGACAGGACTTCTGGCTATGAACGCCTCTATTGAAGCTGCACATGCCGGAACACTTGGAAAAGGCTTTTCTGTTATTGCACAGGAAATCCGTAAACTTTCAGAAGAAACCTCAAGAAATGCACAGAATATTACAGAAACTCTTGCCGAGAATGTTGAAATTGTAGCTGTGACTACAGACTCTGTTACACGCTTTTCTGATTATACACGAAATACGACAGACGAGCTTAGAAATGCAATTACAACAATGGAAGAAATTCTTGCAGGCATTTCCGATATTGATAATGAAACAAAACGTGTTATGGAATCAATAAATCTTATTGTTCAGGATTCCGACACTAACACTAGACTTGCTCAGGGAGTTGCAGAAGAAATCATTCAGCAGAATTCTTCATTGCAAAATATTTCTGACGGAACAACAAAGCTTCAACAGAAGGTTGCAAGCCTTGAAGATTTGCTTTCAAACATTCGTAGCGCAATTTCGGAAATAAACAGCAACGCTTCTCGAAATGAAGAGTTCGCTTCAAAAATCAGTGGTGCACTTAATTAGTGGTGCATTAAATTAGAAAATTCGCTATAATACCTCTTATCAATTCACAAATCATATTTTGGAGTATATAAATGAAAAAAATTATTTCTGGCAAAGTTCGCGAGGTTTATGACCTTGAAGACGGACGCATGGTTATTGTTACTACAGACCGTATTTCGGCATTTGATGTTATTCTTCCTACAATGATTACAGACAAAGGAAAGGTTTTGAATGCTCTTGCAAACTTCTGGTTTGATTACACAAAGGATATTGTAAAAAACCACATGATTTCGAGCAACTTAAAAGATATGCCTGCCGAATTCCAGAAGCCTGAATTTGAAGGCCGCACAATTTTAGTAAAAAAACTTAAGATGATTCCTTACGAAGTTATTGTCCGCGGATATATGTTTGGTTCAATGTACGAAGCTTACAAAAAGGGAGAACCATTCCTTGGTCACAAATTTGACAAGGAATACAAGCAGGCAGAAAAACTTGCAGAACCAATTGTAACACCAAGTACTAAAGCCGAAGAAGGCCACGACATTAATGTTACTTTGCAGTATATGAAAGATGATTTGGGCGAAGAGCTTGGAACAAAAATTGAACAGGTTGCTCTTGCAATTTACAAAAAGTGCTACGAACACGCCAAAGCAAACGGAATTATTATTGCCGATACTAAGTTTGAATTTGGTCTTGATGAAAACGGCGAGCTTGTTCTTGCAGACGAAGTTCTTACACCAGACAGCTCACGCTTCTGGGATGCATCAAAATATGAAGTTGGCGGAAGCCCTGCCAGCTACGACAAACAGTTCCTTCGCGACTGGTTAAAAGCCAACAACCTGGCCGGCGACCCAACAATAAAAGAAGTGCCTGCCGAAGTTGTAGCAAAAACAAGTGAAATCTATCATGAGTGCGAAAAGCGCATCTGCCATATGTGAAAGGCCGCTGGCGGCCGGTGTTCAATAGCAAACCGTTAAAAAAATTGCGAAAGCAATTTTTAGGTTTACTTACTTAAAGTAGATTCCCGGGTCAAGCCCGGGAATGACATAGTTAAATAAATTGTCCGAGGGCCTTGCTGTCGGCGCACGAACTTCCTTTTCGTCTTGTTCGTGCGCTGGCGGCAAGGCCCTCGGACTTTATGTTTTATCTACCAAACTGGCAGTCGTTGTTTCCTGAAGTGGTTGTCCACATTTCAAGCATGTTGATTGGGTCGTTAAAGTCTGCGATCCAACCTTCACGTGCAATGTCGAAGTTTCCGTTCTTGCGTTCTTCAAGGAATACGTTCCA
>JAFZWX010000042.1 GCA_017617145.1 Treponema sp.
ATAACGATTCAGTTTTGTTTTTTATTTTGATGAGAGACCTTTTTTTGTTCTCAAAAAAAAAGACTGTTTACTTTGAAAAACAGCCCTAAGTTGTATTTTTTTTAGAATTAGTATTGACAACTTGGGGCCTTATATGTGTTAAGCGATTTTATATTTTACAAACTATTGCCCAGTTTCGGAAAAATAATTTGTAACCACCGTTATTCCATAAATTTATAAATTCTTCATAAGTATAATATCTATTACCTTCTGTACAATTTTCATCGATAATTGTTTTCCTTAGATTGTCAGGATTTTTTTCATCTTCGGTCAAAATATTAATGACAGCCATAACGGAATAAGGTCCACAATTATTTATTGTTTGCCGATAAAAAAGATTTTTGCCCATTCTTAAAGCAAACAATTCATTTAAATTTTTATTATGAATTTTTATCGATGAAGGAATTGCTCTGCCAAACACAAGTAAAAAGATTGAAAATATTATGAGAAAAATAATTAAAAATCGAAATAATTTATGTTTCATAATAAAACTTTTATATATATTTTTAAGAAATAGAAACAACGTCTGTTTTTGCTAATCTATCTCCGATTCTTTTATTTGATGTTAAATAAACTATAAATTCTATCCAACTCAAAATCCAGGTAATGTTTCTTAAGATTCTTTTTCCTAAAGAAGCATTTTCTTTTGTTTCTGAATCTATGATTTTCAATTTCATTATTTTTTTTCCAAGACTTCCGTTTTTAAATATATCTTTAAATACAAACAAAATGAAAGCAAAAAATACACAAAGTAAAGTTCTTGGTATGATAACATTTGCATTGTTATTCCCTTGAATCATTGGAAGAACAACCAAAATAAAAAATGGAATTTCATAAATTATTGCAATAATTATAAAATCAATAAAAAAAGCTCCGATTCTTTTCGAATTATTCATTTTTTCCTTCCTAGCGGCGCACCGTGCCATCCGCTTTACATTATTTCTCCATATCCAGAATAAATTTTCTAAAATATTATATCATACTTTTGTAGAATTACACTTCTTTTATACCACGCAGATGGCTAATACAGCTGCATGGGAACACCCAATTATATCCTATTCAAAATCATCATAATTACGGACACTCAGCTTTTTGCGGTCGGTGCGTTTTTGAGGGGATTTTCCGCCGGAGCTTTTGCCGCGTAAATCGCCGCTGGTTAAAACTGAAATTGATTTTTCGCTGGACTGGCGGCGCTTTTTTGAATCGCTGTCCATCGGCTTAGAGGAATCTTCTTTTTTAATCAGAATATCATTTGCGCTGTTTACATGAAGAGAAAAATAAAGCTGTTTGTTTTCGGCAAGAAATTCTACGCAGGCTTCCAGATCTTTCAGACAGATTCCGGCCTTATTCTTTCCCTGGATTTTTGCATTCTCACGAACTTTTTTTGCGAGAACAGCTTCTGTGATTAATGATTTTTCTTTCAGCTGCTCGAGTGCTGTGGCAATTTCTTTTTGTATTAAATCTAAATCTTTCATAATCGGAATCATTATAGCATACTTTTCGATTCTTCAAAAATCAGTTTTTTTCTTGACAAGTTTACTTGGCAGTGCTATAAAAGAGGTATTGCAAAGTATACTTGGCAAACAAAATCTGAGGTGATTTATGAAATTACAAACCTTTCGCCAATTTCTGATTACATTTTCCATGCTGCTTTTCCCGATTACGATTTACTACTTTTCGCCATACCTGATAATCATGGGCGCATTGCAGCATATCATAAACGGAAGCTTTATTGTTTTTACCCTTATGTTTATTCTAGGAATGTTCTTTGGCCGGTTATGGTGCGGCTTCTTGTGCCCTACTGGCGGAATGAGTGAATGCTTTGAACGCTTTTCTCCAAAAAATCCAAAACAGGGCTGGCGAAATTATCTGAAATATGGAATCTGGGTGTTCTGGCTTTCCGGTGTGATAATCTGTCATGTGCTTGGAAAAGGTGACTACACGATTCAGCCGTTTTTTATGACTGACCACGGCATTTCAATCTCAAACATTTACAGTTACGTCATTTACTATGGAATTGTGATTTTGTTTTTGATTCCGGCAATTATTCACGGAAAACGGGCTAACTGCCACTACATCTGCTGGATGGCTCCTTTTATGATTATGGGTTACAAAGTAGGACGTCTGCTTCACCTGCCGCAACTGAAAATCAAAACGAAAAAAGAAAACTGCGTTGGCTGTGGGGCATGCAATAAGATTTGCCCGATGAGTCTTGATGTAAAGAATCTGATTTCGAATAACGAAATCCGCTCTGCAGAATGTATTCTCTGTGGGGAGTGCATCTCGACTTGTCCTAAAAAAGTTTTGAATTATAAGATTACAAATAAATAAGGAGAAATGAAAAATGACAAAAGAAGAAATCCTGGCACAAAGCAGAAAAGAAAACAACGATAAAGATGTATTTGATTTGGAAGTTCAGAAAACAGCTGCGAGAGCTGCCTTTTTTTCATCATTCGGATTATGTGTTTTCATTTCAATCATCAGCTGGATATTTACAAAGCGTGTTAGCGTTCAGTGCTGGATGATTTTCTTTGGAATGCTCACAGTTGCTTTTGCTATAAAATTTTTTAAGATGAAGAAACTGCACGAGCTTTTTGTTGCGCTTGGCTATCTTGTGATTTTTATTTTGCTTACAGTAGTATTCATTCTGCAACTTACCGGACGCCTTGCCACAGGAGCTGCAGCATGAACGATACATTAGTCCTAAAAAATCACCTCAAAGAAATCAGGACAGAAAAAAATCTTTCACAAAATGCACTTGCCGAAATGGTCGGCGTTTCCCGCAATACAATCAGCTCAATAGAAACCGGCCAGTTCTGCCCTACCGCAAAGCTCGCCCTGATTTTATGCGTCGCCCTTGATAAAAAATTTGAAGAAGTCTTTTTCTTTTAAGAAAAATAATTATCGTGTTTACCACACAGCTTTTTCGCCGGTTACTTTTTCGCCGAGCCAACTTGCGTTGTATTCAACAAAGCATTTTGTGTATGGAATATCCTTGTATTTTTCTGTACCACGCAGAATTGGAAAAACAACACTTCCCCAGCCAACAGAAATAATTCCAACCAGTGCATACAAAGGACCAAGCACCAGCGACTGAATTGTGTGACCGTATTCATGAACTCTTGCACCGTTCTGATATTCGCCTTCATCCCTCGGAACAAAAATAAAAAGCCCAAGACTCAAACCTGCATAAGGATTATTCCAGCGGGTTTCGATTGCGCCTTTATAGATTCTATGCGGCTTAGTAATATGAATTATAAAGAATAGCAATCCGATGAGTGTCTGTCCTAAACCCCATGTGCATTGAATTAAAATGTATAAAAATCGTTTCATAATTTATTCCTGTGCCATGTATGCATAAAGTGTTATCCACTTATTTTCTTCGCCGACATTTCCGGCTTTAAAGGCCTGAACGCTTTTGGAATCGGTAAGAAGGTAGCGGCCGTTTTCAAGCTTATGCCTGCTCAAAACCTTGTAGCCTTCCTGCATTGCCTGAGATTTCGGGTCACAGCCAAGAGCTCGCAGGGCATAAACAATATTCTGCGCTCCAATCTTAATCGGGTCAGAAGGATAGAAGGTTCCTAGCATTACGTCAAAAACCGGAGTTTTCATATCATCGGTGCGGTAGAAAATATTGCGCTTTGTAAAATAATGAACGAGCGCTTCTTCGCACGGCATGATGCGCCCCTGAAGATGAAGTTCCGCAACAAGCAGAAGAAACTCAACCGTATATTTGATACAGCTTTTATGAGACTTATTAGGATCGTTGATTTTTTTATTTGTACTGACACATTGCCAGCCGCCGTCAGCTTGAATAAGAGCCAGAAGCTTTTCGATTTCGTTTTTAACAACAGGCTCCTCGTAATAACCAAGCTTTACAAGATTTCTAAGCAGCAAAGGTTCACCGCAGAGCATTTTAAAATCCGTTGCTTCAATCAGACCAAAAACTTCATCGTCAATATCTTTTCCAATATCGGAACGAGTAAGTCCCCATTCAGCAAAAGCAAAAAGTGCATCATACTTATCCCAGTTTTTTGGCTTACGAAGTTTGTTCAACCCGCGTTCGTAGGTTTTGCTCGCCAGAAGCTGCTTTTTACATTCAACAACACGCTCATCAGCTTCCGCAAGTTTCAGGGCTTCCTTTAATGTTCTGAGTTTTACTTCCGGGTTTGCGTCTTCCAGTAACCAGTTCAAAATTGATTCTTCCATTTTTTGCCTCCTGATAAAGATTGCCTAATATGCAGTTCACAATTGCAGATTTCAATGATAGTATAACGGCAAACCTTGTTTTTTACCTGTCATTTTTTGCTGAGTTTTGTCAGTTTTATTATTTCCTTCTTATGCATTAAATGAATTCCAATATGCCCGATTCCTAAAATTACTGCCGCTATAATCACATAAAGATTCATCGAATAAATACCAAGCAGAAAAACGGCAATAACAGGAAGACTCGCACCGGCTACAGGGAATCCTGCAAACGAAGAATAGAAATCTTCCATAGTTCTTTCACTTTTGAAATATTTTATCCAGTAACCCTCGTATAAAATCATCATGCTAAAGGCTGTAATCCATATAATGATATTCCATTCAAAATAAAGCCCTTCTGCAAGAATTTTCACATGAGGATTTATTGAAGGAAAAATCAAAAGAAGACAGGATACTGCAACTTCACCAATACGCTCAAATATAAGTAAAATTTTATTTTCCCTGCTTGCGTATTTTTCATAATCCTTCGGCTTGCCCTTTACACCCCAGATAATGTTCGGCATAAAAAGCATCAGAAGAAAAATCAACCCCGTAAGCGAAAAACCGAATTTATATGGCTCAACTTTTCCGAATGCAATTGAACTGCATTTTACGCTGCTGAAAATATCCCCATAATGCGCCTTGAGCCGCCCCGCCATCAAATCCGGATTATTAAGGCTTGTATGATAACTTCCGTAGATTCCCATGATTTTTCCACCCACTGAATCATACGTCTTTATAAAATTTTCCACCATGTATTTTTCTCTGACCGGGGATATTCCGGAACGGTCTTTTCTTATAGAATAAAATTCTTCGCCCTGCCTTATACATTCAACCGCTTTATCAAACTGCTCGGAGTCTGTAAAACCTTGTGCTTTAAGATAATCAAGATATCTCTGACCCGTTATTGAATACTGGTGACCAACATCAGTTCCATAAAAAATTGTCTCAGGGCAGGTCTCTTTAATCTGATGAAAAAAATCATAGTAATATTGATTGCCCGAAAGCGTTCCTTTTATATCTTCAAAAAACTGATCTATTATCAAATCATCATTTTCTTTCATCCAGAGGTTTAGTAATTCTGCACTGTAATATGGAAGTTCAACAAAAAGATTGCGCCAGCCATCATCATAACATTCCTTCCATTTTCTAAACTCGATATCATAATACGGCTTATAACCATGCGCTTCACCATAAAGATAGATCTTTGTATCATCGCTCGGATAAACATCATCCGGACGGTCCAAAGCCGAAAGAATTACACTTACAATAACTGCTATTGCTGATAAACTGAATGCAATTGTTGTTTTAATTTTTTGCTTCATTTTTCCTGCCTTAAATTATATCTACATAATATCATTGACATCAAATTAATTCAAAACTAAACTAAAAAAAATACAACATCAATGAGGGGAAAATGACAAAACGGGCAGAAATTATTGTTGGATGGATTAAAATTATCGGCGGGCTGATTGTCTTTGCTCTTGGTGTTCATCTTACTATTTTTGCAAACATTGGTCTTGCACCGTGGGATTGTCTTGGAATGGGGATTTCATATCATACCCCTCTGAACTACGGAATGGCAATGACGGTAATGGCCCTTGTAATTCTTTTAATTGACGTGCTCTTAAAGGAAAAAATCGGATACGGAACTATCATCGATGCTCTCATCACAGGAAATCTTGTGCAGATGTACAACAACCTCAATCCTTTTCCAGAAAACACAAATCTTTGGATGGGAATTGCCCTTATGCTCAGCGGATTTGTTTTTATGGCACTAGGGATGGCAATTTACATGAGCAGTGAACAATGCTGTGGTCCTCGTGATGCACTTCTTGTTGGACTTGGACGAAGGATGCCGAAAATTCCGATCGGCTTTGTCGAAATCATTCTATGGGCTACAGTCCTTCTTATCGGATGGCTTTTGGGAGGACCCGTAGGAATCGGAACTCTCATCAGTACCTTCGGAGCAGGACTTGTGATGCAGCTTGTTTATACAATCATCCGTTTTGAACCAAGAAACCTTCAACATAAAAGTGTAATTGAAACAACAAAGATTCTAAAAGGATAAAAATAATTTATGCCAAGAAACAGCGGACATGCAGATTTACCTCTCCATACAGGAACAGTTCCACGCTGGCTCGCCAACCGCATGATGGTTCTCGGAACTCTAATTTCAGAATCCATTGTAGAAAATTTTGGAACAGATGAGCTTCTTGTCCGTCTTAGTGATCCGCTCTGGTTTCAGTCCTTCGGTGCTGTAATGGGAATGGACTGGCATAGTTCCGGAATAACAACGAGTGTAATGTATGCGCTTAAACGTGGTTTGAATCCTCGTGTAAAAGAGCTTGGAATTTATGTTTGCGGTGGACGCGGAAAGTATTCAAGGCAGACACCCGATGAACTTTTAGAAATTGCCGGCCGCACAGGACTTAACGGTGATGAACTTGTTCGTAACAGTAAGCTTGTTGCAAAGGTCGATAACAATGCCGTTCAGGATGGATTCCAGCTTTACCAGCATAATTTTATAATTACGAAGGATGGAAGCTGGACTGTTGTTCAACAGGGAATGAATGTGCAGGAAAAAAAAGCCCGACGCTATCACTGGTGTTCAACAAACTTACGTTCATTTGTCGAAGAACCTCACAGCGGCGTTGTCGGTGAAAACCAAGGCAAGATTTTAAACCTTACAGACTCCAATGCCCGTACCGCCCGCGATTCAATTCTTGAAATGAGTCTTGAAGAACCAGAGCGGATAATCAAAGAAATTACACAAATCAATAAACCTGCCAGCCAGATGATTTTTATGCAGGGAGGAGAAAGCAATCCTCTGAAATCGGCTCCAGTGCAGGGCGAATTATTTTCTGAGCTCTCTGAAAGCTCTGTTAAAGAAACATCCATCGCAGCACCTTCCACCACCGCACGCTCAATAATTCTTCCCGCCCACCACGACGTGCAGGCACAGGATGTAGACCTCAAACGACTTGGCGGCGTTCTTGCAACTGCATACCAGAATCAACCGGGAAGCTTTGATGAACTCTTATTAACTCCAGGACTTGGTCCCCGCACACTTCAGTCCCTCACACTTGTTAGCGAAGTTATTTACGGAACACCCGCGCGCTTTACTGATCCTGCCCGCTTCAGTTTTGCACACGGTGGAAAAGACGGACATCCTTTCCCGGTTCCATTGAAAATCTACGATGAATCAATCCGTATTCTTCATGACAGCATAGAAAAATCAAAGCTCGGTTACAAAGATAAATCAGACTGCATCCGGCGTCTTCACACAGTTGCCATGAACGTTGAACAGAACTGTGCCCCGGAAGTTGATTTTGATGCAGCAATAAAATTTGAAAGAGAACATTCAAAAGAGTGGGACGGGAAAACTGTTTAATTATCGAAAATATCAGTTTGATTTTTATAACCGCCCGACAGTTGCGCTTTTATTACTTATAGTTGCAAAGAAAATCGTGATGAATTTCCAAAAGCTCATGAGAATAGACTTTAGGTTTGTCTGATTCACGGACTATTCTCCAGAGGGCGGCAGCAGTTTTGAGACGTTCAGAAAAGACTTCGGTTGTTTTGTCGGCGTAAAAATCTTTAACGAACCTGTTCCATTGAAGTGCGGAATTGTCGTATTTTACATAAGTTTTTTTGCCGTAGTAAATGTCAAGCAGGTCGCCGAGGGTAAAATCTGAATCACCCGTTTCTTTGATTTTTTTGACTGAAGCAACCATATCTACGTTGAACTTGAAAGGTTTGATACCGGTTTGTTTTTCAAAGAATTCACGAAATCGTAGACCAAAAGTGAAGTTACATGCGAGGAGGCTTGTATTTAATGAAAGAGTTGTCAAACCATTCGTAGCACAGCTTCTCGGTCGTTCTGGCAGAATTTTTTCACCATTAAAATACGCCTCAATAACTTTGTTAAGCTCAATCTTACCGCCGTCAGACTTAAGCCCGAGTGAACGGCAGATTTTTATAAGCTCCTCGCGGTACCAGTAATATTTTGAGAACTCTTCAAAGCTTTTAATATCTTTAAATTCCGGTCGTGCCATTTTTATTTCATCTTATGTGCGGTGATAATCGTATAACTGTAAGAATTCACGATGATTCTGATTCCGTCAATCTCGCAGTACCAGTTCTCCCATGGAGTATATTATAGCAGACTAAATATGACAACAGAATGTCATGTTTAATATATTATTTATATAACCCCGAAATCTCTTTTGCTTTTTTCTGAATGGATTCTGCTATCCTTTTTGGCGAGATGATTTTGATATCTGCTTCAAAACCAAGCAGCATTCCTATGAGCCAGTCTGTATCCGGAGCAGAGAAGATAGCGGTAATCGATTTGTCTTTATTCTGTTTGATTTCTGAGCAGACAAAAATATCAAAAAGATATGCAATTTTCGGTGGTTTAATTTTTGCTTTGATTTGAATAAGCGGAAGATCTGGTTGTTCTGCATATATATCAGAAAATTGAACGCATTCTTCTCTTGTAATATTCGCAGCACGACCAGTCATTTCAACATTGCGCATTCTGCTCAGTTTAAAAAAACGTTCTGCCTTTCGTAGTGTACACCAGCCTTGCATATACCAGGCCTGCCCTTTATAAATCAGTTTCCACGGATGAACAGTTCTTCGTTCTGCACTGCCATCCCCTGAATAATAATCAAAAACAACCTGACGCTTTTTCAAAATACAATCCCGTAGTGTTCCAAAAACCTGCCTTACACTACTGCCTTCAGGACTCCACGGAGCAAAATCAACTTCGAGCCAGTCACTGTCACTTGTTACTAGATGCGAAAGTTTTTTTATTGCCGATTCAGCAGAACCTTCATTTCTACAAGAGCTTCCACTCAAACTGTTCAAAGCCTTTACACTTGAAAGAATCGCAAGCCTCTCATCTTCAGATAAAACAGTCTTATCCAGAGCATATTTTTCAGAAATAGCAATTCCACCACCACGGCCTTTAAGTGAATAAACCGGCACACCTGAAACAGAAAGCGCATCAAGCCAGCGGTAAATCGTGCGTGTTGAAACCCCGAAGCGCTTTGCCATTTCAGCGGCAGTAGTCTGCTTTTTATCAATGAGAATATAAACTAACTCAAAAAGCTGATCGATTTGCAAATTGTTTTATTCCTTACAGTTTTTTATATGTGCTTTTATCTTCTTTATTGCCCAGTCATAATGACTTGAAGTCGTGCTCACTAAATAATCACCAAGGGCTGCATTACCTGTCCTCCATTCTTTTTGATGGCTTTAATATATTATACCAAATATGACAAGAGAATGTCATATTTAAAACAATTCAGGCTGATTTTTATTTTCCGGAAATTCTTCCATCCATCTAAAAAAAGAATCTGTTCCGAGCATGATGCTGTTACTTTTACAAACATCTGCTATGTACGACATAAGCTCATGTTCCCGTGGACTTGAAATCATATAATTCCATCCGTAAGATTTGATGTATCGTTCCTTCAGCCCCGGAAACTTTTTGTCCAATGCATCATAAAAATATTCACGATTTCCTTCGCGCATAGTAACACCGATTCCAAAACAGATTACAGCATGAACCTTTGCCCGTATACAGTAATCTAAAAGAGCATCTATATTTTCTTTTGTATCATTAATAAAAGGAAGAAAAGGACTAAGCCAGACAACTGTAGGGATATTCCGGTCACGACACTCGCAAAGAACTTCAAAACGACGACTGGTTGGACAAACTTCGGGTTCAACCAGTCGGCACAGCGAATCATCTGCGGTAGTCACTGTCATCTGTACTACAGTTTTAGCCTTCTTGTTTATTCGATCAAGAAGGTCTATGTCGCGAAGAATCAAATCGGATTTTGTTTGTGGGGCTACACCGAATCCATGCCGTTCTATAATTTCAAGGCAACGGCGCATAAGGCAAAGATCTTTTTCAGCAGGAATATACGGATCACCCATTGCACCGGTTCCAATCATACAGCGTTTTCTTTTTTTTGAAAGTGTTTCTTCAAGAAGCTCCGGTGCATTCTGCTTTACTTCAATATCTTCAAAGGCGTGCGTAAACTGATAGCATTTACTTCTCGAGTCGCAGTAAATACAGCCGTGCGAACAACCTCGATAAATGTTCATACTTCGAGGAGTTAGAATTGTTTTTGCATTAATGAAGTGCATGAATTAATTGTATCACAGAAAATATGACAAGAGGATGTCGTATTTAAAACAACCATTATGTTTTTTCTAAATTTTTATAGAATTTGTGAGTTTAACTCTGTATCATAATTCTGATAAATCAAGCATAATACAATTAACCATATATAATGTCGCTTAATTATTTAAGGACGTATACATCTAAGGAGAACAAAATGAATATTGCAGTTGTCACCGGAGCTTCATCTGGAATGGGGCGGGAATTTTGCAGGCTCTTTGACAAAGAAGGTTTCGATGAAATCTGGGGATTAGGTCTTGGTAAAGAAAGCATGGAAGCTTTAAAAACTGAACTTTCAACTAAGTTCAGATATTTTGATATGGATTTAACGGTTGATGAAAACCTGAACAAATACAAAAAGGCTCTGGAAGAAGAAAAACCAGATGTAAAATGGCTTGTCAATGCCAGTGGTTTCGGAAAATTTGGAAGATATGATGAAATTGGAGTTTCAAACAGTATTAATATGATTGATTTAAACTGCAGGGCTCTTGTTTTTATGACAGAAACAACTTTGCCTTACATGAGCGAAGGAGCAAGAATCACGCAATTTGCATCTATTGCAGCATTCCAGCCTCTTCCATACATCAATATATATTCTGCTACAAAAGTATTTATCTTGAATTATTCTCTTTCGCTTGGAATGGAGCTTAAATCAAAAAAAATCACAGTTACTGCTGTATGCCCTTACTGGACAAAAACTGCTTTTTTTGACAGAGCAACAAAAATTGATTCAAAAACATCATCTGCGGTAGTTACATACTATACTGTCATGTATGATCCTGAAAAAGTTATTAACAAGGCATACAAGGATTCAAAGAAAGGAAAATCCAAATCAGTTTATGGTTTTACGACAAAGCTTCAGGCAACACTTTCAAAGCTGCTTCCTGCAAAACTGATTATGAATTACTGGCTCTGGCAGCAAAAACTTCGAAAAAAATACAAGGGAAAATAAACGGAAACTAAATTTCCTGGTCGCTTTGTCATAAACGGGTGTCTCCTGCATTAGTCTCTGCCGGCGAATTTGTTGGTGTAATATAGGCGTAAGAACATTCCTTCCCGATATCTGTGATATTTTTCCATTACCGCAGGTACACCTGTTTCCCAGGACTTTGGAACGTCCCAAGAAAAGAATTTAATTGATTTATGAGATAGAGATAAAATTGTTTATGCCCTCGGTCTTACAATTTCAAACAAAATATCCCAATCCAGATCTGTGGCAATAGCACTATATATGTTTTGAGTATAGGTAAGATCTATTGTATCTTTATCTATAACCTCGCCCTCTTTGTAGTTTTTATAAACCAGGGGGAAACGCTTTATAACTTCCTGTCTGAACTTAGGACAATAATCATTCAAATAATCGCAAATAAGCTGGTATTGATTGATGTTTGGATCATGTATATAACATGGGGTAAAATGTGTCATGTTCTGTATGGCAAAACTCTTCAAAAGTTTTTCTGTAAAATCCGGAGCAAGAAGTATTTCATACATATCTTGTGTAATAATTATTCCAGCTTCATTAATAAGAGTTGAAAAGGCTTGAAATTCTTTTCTCTTTTTCTTAATAAAATCTATCTGTATGAGAATTCCTTCAATATCTGGATCTTCATCATAATCTGTAATTGCTTTTCCTACTGCTACTAGGGAAGCTTTTGTTTTAGTAACTTTTACAGCAAATACTAAATCACCCTGCTCAATTTGAGAACCCTCTTTATATTTCAATGCCATTCCGACAGGAGTAGTTTCACCTTTTTTCAGAGTCTCATATAAATCATTTTCCTTATACCAACTTACCGTTGAATTAATACACACAATAAAACTCTTCATAATACTCCTACAACAACTGTCTTGAGACAATATTCAAAATCTGTCCGGTAAGACGTTTCAAATCCGTACACTGAACAAGATGCGGATAGATTTCTTTTAAATCGGCATACGTAGAATATTCATCTTCATCAGCGCATTCATCATCAAGAGCTACCGCAATAATATTGGTTCCACGATTGATAATTTTCTTGGCTGCATTTGCAGTATCTTTGTTTGCAACTGCCCCCCAATATTCATCATAGGCATGAGCAGGCTGGCCGTCAGAAAGAACGATAATCAGCTTATTGTCACAGAAGGTTTTCTGATTGATATATTTTTCAGCCCAATAAAGAGCCAGTCCATCACGGTTATCTCCATCAGAATCAAGCTGCATGATATTTAGTTTTTCTTCTTCTTTGGCATTAAAGTTTACAAGGATGTTCACATCAATTTCAGGCTCGTCACCGCAACCACGATGTTCAACAATTGCATGCTGGATTCCCTGCTTCTTCAAAACCTCATGCAGAATAACACTCGAAATCATAGCACTATTCCGGCGGTCTCCACTCATCGAACCAGAACCATCTATCAGAAGAAGAACCGACATATCAGGGACTTCATTACCGCGGGTATTGCGAAACCAGATACGTCTTTTCATGTCGCCCATCATCTTGGAATCAATTCCTGCTCCGAAAAGATATTTGTTTTCTTTTACAGGAACCTGAGCTCTTAACAACTGCAAAAAGCGGGAATTATAAGAATTGATATTTAAGTGATAATGATTATAAATATTCTGATAGGCTTTTCGAAGATTCAGATTTATCTTTGGATGATTCTCATTAATTTTTATATCCTTGTGAACCGCAGAAGCGCCTACGCTGTTTCCAGAATGTTCTACTTTATAACCTTGATAACTGGTGATATCATCAGCCACTTTTTCATCTTTTTCAAAACCTTTTACGGCTTTAATAAGTTCAGGCACACCAGTGTTTGGCTCTGTCTTCTTTGTACCATCAATGTTTGTAAAGAGCCTTGTTGAAACAGCCTGAGTTCTTCCTTTTCTTTCTTTTCCACCGATTGAGTTCTTGAATCCGCCATGAGTGTCCTGTCCGACAACAGTTTCAGGAAGAAGAGATTCACCAAGTTCAGCCTCATCATCTTTTGGAATAAGAGGCTTTATGATTTCAAAAATCTGCTTTGAGTATTTGTAGCGGTCTTCCGGATTATCCTGTATTGAACCGTCGAGGAAAAGCTGCTTTGTTTTTTCAACATATTCTGTAATCTCAACCGGGGGTTCTCCATGTTCAAACATAGGGTACAAAAGGAAGCTTGCCATGTAATCAAGATAATAAATTAGATTTTGAACCTTTTTCTGTATTTCGTCTTCAGCCGGTTTTTCAAGTTTGAATCTATCTTCTGCAGTACTTTCAACCTTCTTCTTTGAAAAGGCTGGAGCTACACGATTAAACATCAGATAGATTTCGATATTATCATAAACTGAAGAACCAACTGCTTCAATGTAAGCATCTTCAATTATGTTTGAAATATTGGCAATTGTCTTAAGTTCGTTTTTATGAGTTTGCCCTTCTGTTTCAAAAAAATCAGGATCTTTAAATTGATTTCCAGGGAAGTTTGAATATAAAAGATGAAGGCATTCATGCAGAGTAAGTCCACGGCAAACCATCTTAAGTGCATTCCATGGTGATGCAGATACAAGACCCGGCCATCCTAGTTCTTTTTCAGTTTCATCAAGACACTCTGAATCTTTATAAATATCGTGAAAAGCAGGATCAACAACAATGTTTCTTCCGTCGGTATAAGCCCTATCCTCATTTATAAAAAACAGGCGGACATCATCACTTTCTGCAAAAGCGCGGGCAAATGATTCTTCTACAGAACGGTTGCGCTCTGTCTGGAATTTATCGAGAATCTCTTTGTAAATGTCGTCTTCAGCAGTAAGTGGTTCCACAATAATTCCTAAGCTACAGGATTTATTACCCTGATTAAGTCCTCATCTGAAACATTCTCAGAAAGAGATTCTGAAAGTTTTTCGTCAAATTCAAAATCGATAAAAGACTCTTCAACAACCTCTCCTTCTTTGAAATCACGATATATTAGTTTTTTTGAATCAATAATCCTTTTCTTAAAAACAGGACATAAATCCCTGATATAATCTCCAAGGTTTTCAATCATCTGATTTTCACCTTCACATTCATAAGCAAGAAGTGTATTAGGTTTTCTTATAGGACATACTTTCTTCACAATTGTAAGAATTAGTTTTTCAACAACAGCAGCATTTTCAATCAAAACACCGCTGTGTCCTTTATGCCATTCAATTTCTGGAAATTGTTTTTCAAGTTCTGCAGCAGAAAGAAAATCTGTTTTGCGGCGGTCAATTATACAATCAAAATACATGTCCGCATAAAAAAGATTTGTTCCATCCTTTTTTCTCCAGCTTTCACTTGTATACGTTTCACTGACAAAAGTCCCAAAACCGGCTATACCATCATTATCTGTTCCTACCTGCTGTAGAATCCAGTAATCACCTTCTTCCAGATCCTCAAAATCATAAATACTCCAGTTCATTCCATCAAACTCATTTTCCAGGATATTCTGGAGTAAGTATTCATGCCTGTCATAAGTCCAGCTTGAAATCTTTGGATTCCATCTTAAAATATACAATTTCATAAGCTAACTCCACTTATAAAGCATAAGAATTCCACGGATTGCTTCTTCAAGAACCCTGTCGCATTTTGCTACCGGAATGATTGCTTTTTCTGCAGCAGTCATATATCCCTCATATTTTGCAAGACGAGCCCAGTTTTCAAGATTTCGTGGTGAGATAACTACATCAAGTTCTTCGGCTTCAATTTTTTTCTGAAGCTTGTGATATACTCCAATGATTTTCTTTACTACAGGCTTGCATTCAGGAATACGGGCAACAAGCATACGTTCAATTGATTCATCGCTCAAAGCCGCAATTTCAATTATTGCATTAAAGCGGTTATATAAAGCCTGGTTCAATTCCTTTGTACCAAAATAGCCTAAGTTCATTGTTGCAAAAAAGCGGAAGTTTTTATGACGGCGGACAACTTCTCCATTATCAAGACGAACAAATCCGTTATCATCAAGGAGAGAATTTAAAAATGCCAGATACTGAGGTTTTGCAAAGTTGATTTCCTCAAATACTACTGCACCTCCCTCTCGTATTGCCTTTGTAACATAGCTTTCTTTGAAAATGATTTTATCATCCTGAGGAATGAACTTTCCGAGCACAAACTCATCAAGATTTTCTGTACAGTTAATGGTTTCCATAATAGGAAGACCGATTGTCTGACACACAAGCTTACAGCTGATTGTTTTACCGGTTCCAGCTGGACCATGGAAAAGAGTAGCACGAACATCTCCACTTTGAATTGCATTACAAACAGGGAGCAGTTTATTTGGAATAACAAATTCCTCTGTCAAAGCAGGAATTAAAGTTCTTTGTTCATCTGAGAATTCCGAAGCATCAAATTTTGTAACATCAACCGCATCATTCTTTTTAAGGGCCAGCTTATTTTCGCGGATAGTTTCATAAGTAGAAGAAAAGCTTGTAAATCCATCTTTGTTTATTGCAGGAATTTCATCGTATTTAAGATTGTAATCATCCATCTTGTGCATTTGATAAAGGTCTTCGTTCAGATTTACAAAAGTATCAGGTTCAGGAGAATCAATAAACTTTTCCATTATATCACGGTACTGATTTACACGTTCCATTTCACGAGCAGTTAGAATACAGAAAGTTGGAAGCAGTTTATACAACAAATGAAGATGTTCCATATTGCCTTTGATAAGCTTTCCTTTTTTATCATAAGCTGCAACTGTGATGTTTTCACCTTTTAGATATGCTTTATAGGAATAAATTTCTGGCTCTAAAACTTTATTCTCTCTATAGTCCTCTGGAACATTTATTTCAAGTAAATACTCATCTTTATTTGGACTTACCCAATAATCACCAAAAGGCTTTTCCTTATCGGCATTGATTATCGCAGAAAGCATGCTGCTAAAAAGAATTATTGCTTCACCAATCGGCTGACACAAAGTAGTTGTGCCTTTATAAGACTGATTATCAGGATGCACGTAGTACTGAGTTCCATCACTTAAATGCTTAAACCCAAAGCCCTTGTAAATAAGTTTTGAATTGTTTCTTACTACCTTGAATGCAATTTTGAATAAATTCATTTCCGGTAACTCCTTTAGGTATCTATTTTACCACGACTTTGTCGAATTTCCCATTTTATTCATCATCCCTAGACTCATCGTCAGCCTTGCATTAATATCATACTATGACAAAGTGCCAATGAAAGACACTGTGATCTTTGTCTTAATTTTTGTTATTCTGAATACAGGAGATAAATATGATTTCAATGGAACAGTTCATATCTATGCTTACAAAAAACTTCTATTTTATGAATGAGTTTTACTTATTTTTCATCTGTTAATTTCAGTGTTTTATTATCCTTCTGCCCGTCAAAGAATAATCTTCTTCCTGAGCCTTCTTGAACCTGTCTAAATCAAACTTCCTATTCCATCCCCTGATTGTTTCCTACTTTTTTATTAATCAAAAAGTATTTCTAAGATTTTCTCATTATTTATCGGTACAACTCACCCATAAAATACTGCTCCTGAAAGCTTATTTTTTCCAGGATTTCTTCGTCTGTATGTGGTCGGTCGTCGAGAGAAACAATCCATTTGTCTTCGCAATCATTCAGTCTGTGGTAAACTGCTATTACTTTGCCTTCGTATTCATAAATTGGTTTGTCGGTTCCAAAAATGTAGACATCCTGCTCAGCTCCGTCGCCTGCAATTATGCCGTCAACATAACCATAATTTATCGGGTAAATCATTTCCGGGTGACGAGGATGATGACTTCCCAAGGGACGGTCAATTTTGCCTTTAACTGTCTGACCTATGATGTCTGAAAAATCCTTGTTCTGGATTGAAAGTTTATAGATGAAAGAATCTTCACCGTGAATATCCTTTAATGTGCAGGCATATATAGCACCAAAATTTTCGTAAAGCCCTTGTTGGTCTGTCGAAATGTAAAGCGCCGGAAAGCCTTCTTTTTTTGCAAGCAGGTAGATGTACTCAATCAGTTTTCCGATTCGTCGTTTACCGCGGAATTGTGGAAAAGTATACACAAAGCCAATCCAGGGAGTAAGGTCTGTGTCGGGAATGTCGTCTTTTTCTGCGTAGGTACAAAAGGAAATTAAATTTGTGTTGTCCGTAAGAAGAAAAACTTTTGAAGTTATGCCGCAGAGTGTGTAGAACTCTCCTGATTCCAGCAACCGGGCAAGATATTTTGCCGCCTGCCAGTCTGCTTCTTTGATTTTTGAAATCCAGCTGTTTTTATTTTCGAGGGATGAAAATTCTTTAATTTCCATAATTATTCATTCTCCTCGTAAACCAACTCACTCACTGTAATGTTTGCATCTGGTTTTTGATTTTTTACGGCAATCTGAAAATCATCTTCATAAATAACTTCGCCGGGAAGTTCCGTACATTTTGAAATATAAAGTTTGAGCCCGTATTTTTTTGCCATTGCACGGTAGAAAGTCATCTGACGGTAAATGTCGTTTCCCTGCGGAGTATCCTTAAACCAGGTAATTGCGTTATCGGGATTTCCTTTTTCATAAAACGGCGGAACCGGCAGAATCTTTTCAAAATATTCGCGGTTCTTCCAGTATTCGGCAGTTTCTTCTTCTGTAAGAGTTTTTGCCTCCACCAGTTTCCATATAGCGGTAAAAAGGCCTCGCGGCTGTTGAGTAATGTATGCAATGTCTGCGGTATGGATTCGGAAATATGTCATTCTTTTGTTATAATTTTTTAATTATTTCTCTCCGTAAAGTCTTGTAATTTTGGAAATAATGATATCTTCAAAATCGCGACGACCATCAATTATGGCATGAACATTTACGATATCATTACTTATTTCGTAAATTATTCTGTAATAACCTTGTATTAATTCCCGGAAGTTCTCAATGCCTTGTTTTGCTAATTCTGGAACAATTCGTCCACTTTTAGGGAAATCTTTTAAGGATAGAACATTATTTTCAAATTCAGAAATTGTTTTTTCTACATAAGCAGGGCTTCGAGACTGATAATAAGAAATAATTTCCCGCAAATCTTCCTTTGCGTATTTAGAAACAACAACCTGATTTATAGTCATTTGGATAGAAATTCCTTTCGTAAGTCTGCAAATACTTTTTCTGCAGGTTCGGCACGACCAGCTTTTATGTCATTTTGTGAAAGCTGAATTATTTTCAAGAGATTAAATGCATCTTTCATTTCCTGATATGATTGAACATCAATAAGAACAGCACGACTTTCCCCATTCTGAGTAATAATCATCGGAGCTTTTTTTTCATTTACAAAGTTCATCATATCAGCAGCATTTGTTTTGATATATGATATTGGCTTTATGCATTCTTCTACATTTGTTATCATCAAAAATCTCCTAGTCTTTTTATTGTACCATATTTGGATTGGCAAAGCAATGTTTATTTTTATCTGATTGACACAAAAATCATTTTTTTGTATTTTCAAACCAAGATGAAATTTTTTGTAATCGAAACTACATACGCAACCGCCTCAACAACAACTACTACCACAGGTGCTGGTATGCATTTGGATTACAGAAAAGAATAAGATTGCAGATTATAAGCTGATATAAACTGACCACTTATCTTTTCGGTAAGTGGTCTTTTTTTTGGCAAAGGAGGATTTATGGATTTGCATGATTTCAAAGATGTTGCAGAAAATTACGACAGATACCTCGACGTAATGTATTCGCATGAGTTTGACAAGCATGAAAACTTTCAGGAGTTTTATCTGGAGCTTGCAAAAAAGTATGGTAGCGGCGGCGTTGTTGATGTTGCCTGCGGTACAGGTGCAGTTTTG
>JAFZWX010000043.1 GCA_017617145.1 Treponema sp.
CGGACAACGACAGGCGCCTTTGGATTAACGATTCCCTGCTCATTGACGCATGGTTCAACAACTGGGACATTCCATATTACAGCGCTTTTCAATTCAAGAAAGACAGTCTCTACAAATTCAAACTAAACTATGCAGAGGAATATGGCGCCGCTTATCTTACACTAAAATGGAAATGCGGGGATGATGCCTCCTATGAACCAATCCCTGATTCCGTTTGGCGTCAAAATGACAAGAGCACACGCGGTCTCAACCAAACCTATTACGGAAATATTTTCATGAAAGATTCGCTCCCCGAAGAAGACTTAAAGCACCTTTGGATTTCTGGAAAATCCAATGGAGTTTTTGACGGGCACTATACCAAAAGTGGCGCAGTTTCTGATTCCTTTGAAATATGGGTTTCTCGAATTGACCCCAACACGGCAGGTTTTTACGGTAACCCAAAAACACTTTTATTGAACTATTTCGAGAAAATCCACAACTACTATCTCGGTTTGTTCAAGAAACGTACGCGTAGTGCCATGTTCCTAACTGAGGAAGGAGGCCTAGACAATCCTCTCGACCAGAAATTCGTTGATGGCTTGAGCCTTCTTTATTCTCCAGACTCCCTTGATAAGTCTATCGCTGACGGGCAGGAATATTTAGACAACATTAAATCAGACAAGTATGATTGGGCCGTTTACGGTGGGCATGGAGGCCAGACTGGCCTTGGAAACGGGCTGGATATAACACGAGTGGAAAGAAACATGTGCGTGTCACCGAGATTCTTCCACTTTGCCTGCTGTGGTCCACTTACCTGCTATGATTTCTACGGCAACGCCAATAGTGCCTCTGTTGGAAGCGAGCATATCTTTAACACGATTAACGGCGGTTTTGTAAGTATCGGTTCATCCAAAACCAGTGGAAGCGACCAAATGGATGGTTTCATGTACGACGCCTTTGAGCACAAATTCATTGGCGAATCGTTCCGAGAATGGGTAAACGAAAGAGTGAAAAGGAACCAGTACGGTCACAAGGAAGACCTTTACGATTGGTTCTATGGAGAATCGATTATCGGAGATCCGATGCAAAAACTGGCGGTGCCGGAACAAACAACGACTCGCATCCATAAAGTCAAAGCACAACAGATACCACAAAAAAGCGGCAAGCTGTACGACCTTTTGGGAAGAACCAAAGGCTATTCCAACATCCATTAATCAGCGAACCGAAAACCCAAAGATTTTCGGTTTGGCTCTGTCAAGCCATTTCTAAAGTGCGCTCTGGTTAAACATCCAGTTTGTCATCTTGACTATTCCCTTGAAACCACTCGGGAACGTGTAAGCTTCCCCACTCCTTTTTAGGGTTGATTTGTGGTTATTTCAAATCTAAAAAATGGAACATCCTTTTTTTTACTCCTTTAAAGGAATTTGCGAAAGAAAATATACGTTACCAAATTAAGAGGTTCTCCCTACGGTGGGAATACGGAATGCCACAAATAACATAATGTAAATAACCACAGACAATAATGAATAAATCTAATGATAAGAAGATGTTTTACTTCAATGTTTTTTTGAATTAGAAGATGTAATATAAAAATTTAAAAAGGCCACCTAATTTCGTTTGAAGACTTATGGTAACAACCCCCCCACCATAATATTCAAATTTTTTATTTCCAAAATAATCATATTTACAAGCCTCTCGAAGATTATATTGTTTTATCATTTTACGAACCGGAACATCACTTAAAGGAATTCCTACGGGATAAGCATTCTCTACATTATTATCATCTAAGTGGCTATAACATACCCACTGATCCACAGGAGAAGATTTAAGAAAATTAATAAAGTTTATACTAAATTCTTTATTAGAAGAAATTATACCATTTTTAAAATCAAAAGAAAATGTTTGATTATTTGACGCAATATTTGCAACAAAAGAAACAGAAATATTATCAACCACATCACCAACAGCAACATTCACATAATAACTTTTTACATACATATCAAACTTTTCCAATTTTTCAGTCGAGACCCGTTCAAGGTATGCTTTCATAATCGTACTATATTCCTGAACACATATATCAACAGGAGCAAAAATCTTCTTAAACTCATTCTTTATGGGCGTTTTAAGCGGTCCAAAATCATATTGATCAAGTACCGCATCAATTGTATTGTCAAAATTAATTATCGTTTTAATTTTTAAAGCGTCTGTTTTTACTGTTATTTCATCACTAAAACGTTTTTCACCGAGAAAAACCTTCCCAGCCAACTCTTTAGGCAAACCCGAAACAAAGTTGTAATCTAATTGGAATTCATATCCAAAAACAACTTTATCCTTCCCTTGAACATCTATACCTATATTATTTATCGTTATTTTCAAAGGACCAAAATTTGGAATAACAACATCATACGATTTAGCCAACTTGTGATTTAAAATCTTATTTATGGCAGCCTCACCTATATTTGATTGAACCTTGACTGGTCTAATCATTTCCTGTTGATTACTAAAATCCATTGAAAAAATCAACGAACAAAATGATAGTAAGATAAAAAATATTTTTTTCATATTTTACCAAGCCTTTGCGATTTCAATTGCATTAACAAATCCCATATTGTCAAACACATATAGTCCAGATCCTTGATTCACATTTAAAATTAACGAAATGTTACAACTTCCAGTTCCATAAGTTAGTGCAGAAATCACATCCATGGGAAGCGTATATTGAATGCTGTTAAACACATCACGAGGTAAACCAGTAAGATTTTTCTGTCCAATTGTTTTATCATTTATTCCATTTGCGGGACAATTCACAGACATTTCAAGAGTTCCAACCCAATATACATTTGGTTGAGGATTAGGTATGTAAAGATTTACTGAAATTGTATTTGAAACATTTTCAAGTTCAGATGGACTGAAGTTCCTACTCTTTATTACCATATACCCATTTCCATATATACCTAGCGCCCCCTCTCCTTCCTGTTTCGGAGAAGAAACAGATAGAAGTTCATTGCCGGGAGAGTTCCAATCATTAGCATTATCAAAAGACATAAAACTTACCGAATAAGCATTTAATTCCGTACCAGCAACAACATGTTCATTAGCATCATTCCCTGATTTACTATCAAAACGAATGTTATCTATTCTATAATTTTCAGGATTGTTGTTAACATTGAGTGCAAAAATCAATTGTGCATTGGGATGATTCGAAGACAGAGCTCCGAACACCTGCTCATCAAATTCAAAAGTAACTGTATTCCAACCAGGAGCCAATCCAGTTAGCACATTAATACCAACATACGCATTATAGATATTTGCAGAAGGAATATCCACAAAAAGCTGGAAATCCCCATACCAATATGGGTTTACCTGTATCTTTGGAACCCAAATATCAACCATCAATCTATTAGATGTCAAATCCAACTCATAGGTATTGAACAAAGGAGACCTAATAAAGGTATACCCCCCCCCAAGAACTTCCAAAGACGATCCGGTTTCGCCAACCTTTATCGTGCTATCATACCTAAGTTTTCCATCATCATTTGTCCATGGTCTACTCTTATCATCGAAACTGAAGAACGAAGGCTGAGACACAATTGAAAATTCAAATTTTTCCATTGCAGAATTTCCCTTACGGCTCATATGCATTGGAATCTTATCGCCATGAAGTCCTGTCGGAATTTTGACGGATATTTTATTTTCACTAACAGAAATAATTTCTGCCAGAACACCGCCAAAATCTACCAAAACATCATCTTTATCGTTTCCAAATTTCTTTCCAACAATATCAACCACATCTCCTATTCGAACACTCGTTTTAGATACAGAATATACAACAGGATAGAAATCATTGATAACAGAGATTGTTTCATCAAACACTTCATCCCATTCATTACTTACAATTCTAAAGTTGTAACGCCCATCTTTAATATTTTCAGGTACAGTAAGAACAACGCCCCTGTCTTTTATCATAAATACCGTCAACAAATTATCGCCTAAATAGAAACGAGAGCTATCATTAATATTATGAGCCTTCACTTCAAACGTACTACCGGGTTCCACAGTTGTAATCGCTATATCATCTAAAACAGGTTTCGGATTTAATACTCGAATGGTTACACCATATGAGAAACCCTCAATAACAACACTATTAGAGTATTCTCCTACAGGAGTGTTTTCTGGTATACGGAATTTTAAAACATTTGTACTCGAATAAATCGGTTTAATAGAAGTAGCCAGATTTAAAACCACATGTGCACCAGCAGGAGCATAAAGTACCGGGATCGTCACAGTTTCACCGGGCAAAACATCAAATTCATTCTTTGTGAAGAGGGGTGTAGTAACATTCGGACACGTACCAGTTTCCCAAGAAAGCGAATTATCCTCATCTATCGCCTTTATTACTTTAACAACGGTTCCATTATTGGTGGAATCATCAAGATAGCTTATTGGCCCTACATAGGGTATCTTCTCCCCATCGACATAAACATTCGGATCAATTAAAATTTGGTCAACAATCCATTCCGAACCTGATCCTGATCCATCACTAGTTATAGTTACCTTTCGAATGCCCTTCAAGTCCTTATTACCCAATACCCAGAAAACGTCCGTATCACCTTTTTCAAAATTATTCAAGGTATTATCAAGATTAAAACTTTCAACAGCCCCAGAACAACCTTCTATTTTCATAGTAATATCAGAGTTCGTTCCGGCACCATCTGAATTAGCCGTATTAATAACGATTGCATATTCGGTTAAATTAGACGGATTAGCACGTTCGGCAACAATTTCAAGATGTCCATAGACAGTTTTGTTTAATGCTTTTACCTCTCTCAATTTCGATATATCAAGCTTACAATATTTTGTAGTCAAGTATGCACTCCCTAAAGAACTTCCACAATCAAACCACTGATGGAATGGGAAATACTGTTCTTCTTTAGGCATATAAGCGCCATTCTCTGTTAAAACATAATGTTTATATGTAACCGAATTCAAATACCAGTACTGCTCCTTAATATCAGGCCAACCAGAAGACACTCCATACAGCCAGTGAATTTTCAGACTTTTAATATCATCCAAAGCTTCGTCCGTAACGAATGTGTAACTATCCGTATCACCCGCTTCAAAATCATCATAACCGTCTCTATCAAGATTAAAGAGCAAGCACTTATTATTGACATCGCATATCTCAGCAACAACATCTGCGTTAGTTCCTGCCCCATCCATATTTCCAATTTCACCAGTTACCACATTAAACTCATAAACATGCGGACTAGCATTATAATCCAGAGTATATATATTAGGATTACTTCCGCCAATCCATTTGTCAGCAGGAAACCACTTATGAAAAGCGATCTTATTGTTGGGCAAGACAGCATCCACTGTTACAGAATCAAGATACCATGCTGAACCACTACCAGAATCATCGTTTTCTACAACAATTGAAAAATCATCAACCAACAAATACGGAAATTCAACACGCGCAAAAGAGATTCCGTTTTTTTCTGTATCTCCATTAAGTGTTCCTTTTACACAACGACCTGGAATACCATTATAATCTTTACCGCAAAGCGTTACTTTAATCCCAGCATCGGTACCTGCACCCGCAGACTTTCCCGTATATGCGTGAAATTTGTACACAACCGTACCGCATGGAAAGTCACCTATATAAACATTATCCCCTGCTAACGGCTTAAGAACAGGACAACCGTATGCTATAATTTCATCATTTTCAATTTTCACCCCAGAATGAATAATTGAAAAATCATCTGCGAACTTAGGATATGAAGTCGTAAAATCTTTTGTAATACTAAAACAGGCGGAATTAAGCAAAGTTTTTCCATTTGCGAGACGCGCCATGTTGCTACGATCTGATTCCAAAATGTAATTTAATGTATCTTTCAAATAATCTTCTACTAAATCAGACGAAATCAAAGCATCCGTCAAGGTAGTCATACCAGGAAAAACCAAATCAGCAAGACTAAAATCCGTTGATGTATGCAATTCTACATTTGTTAATTTCATCTCAGTAAGACATAATTCCATATCAACATCTGTAGTACTAACATGATTTTCATCAACAAATGAAATCAAATCGCCATCAGACAAAGATAGTCCCAAGCGTCCACTTAAATTCGCAGTAGACACACTGGAGTGAAACAAAGATACAATTTCACTTTCTCCATTAATAACCGCCGTAGCCTTCAACGAGGCAGTTTCCCCCTCTAAGCTCAGCATAAAATTATGAAAATAAAGCGAATTTACATCCATACTAAAACTACTGCTTTGAGGCAGTTTATTTAATATTGCAGAAGCAGTTCCCAAATCAGTTGGACTTGAATGAATATAGAGTTTCACCAAATTATTGAGACTATTTTCATCAATTGATAAAGTCACCATTCCAGCATATTCATTCGGTGAAAAGACAGCAAAACTCATTGCAGTAAGAAAGATTAAAGGCAATATTAGCTTTTTCACAATTATCTCCCAGACCCAAATTGAGTCTTTTTTTATAAAATAAAATAAAGCATAATAAAATTCATTCTTTTTTTTGTAAAAAATAAGTTAATGTTAAAAATTCAAACAAAATAATTGAATATAAATTTCAAAAAAAAGTTTTATATAAGTTATTAAAATTATTAAATATAAATCACCTTCGTTTATTAGTGATTAAAAAAAATACGATTTTTAGTAAGACAACTTCCATGAGTTTGATGTTTAATTCTTAGCAAAATTGAAAAATTCATAAATTCAATCATGATATAGGCAAATTTCACGTCTCAGAAATCAGAAACTCGACATTTCAATATTTCATAGATAAACTTTCAATCTAAAAAAAGCATTTCATAAGTTTGTTGTAAATTTTCACTAATTTATTGTTAAGGGAGACCTATTTCTATAGAGTGTCAACTCTAGCCCCCCCCCCCCCAAAAAAAAATACATTTTATACGTCCATACGAAGCACAGAGATGGTCATACAACACGACTAAGCGGCATTCAGGTCGAATCCGGCAAAAAAAATGCAGATAAAACATTTTTTTTCAAAAAAAAGCACAATTTAGCTTGACAACAGCCGAGTTTTGGCTCTGTCAAGCTAAATCGTATATAAAAAAGCGCTAGCAAAACTTTTTGGTTCCGTCAGCCCCTCAGAAACTGCAAATTGGCTGCAAAAATGGAGTTTTTTGGCTGTTTTAGGCGGTCGGATCGCCGCAGCGAGTTCGCA
>JAFZWX010000044.1 GCA_017617145.1 Treponema sp.
AGGTTGATATCTTCCATTGGAACAATCTGTGCGTATCCGCCGCCGCAGGCACCTCCCTTTACACCAAAGCAGGGACCAAGCGAAGGTTCACGAAGGGCTACAACAGTTTTCTTTCCGATTTTATTAAGACCGTCTGCAAGACCAATACTTACGGTAGACTTTCCTTCTCCGGCCGGAGTAGGGGTAACAGCAGTTACAAGAATCAGTTTTCCAGGCTTAGAAGCAGCCTTTTCCTGCAAGGCGCGAAGTTCATCAAAAGTAATCTTAGCCTTATACGGTCCGTAATTCTCAAGCTTATCAGCTGTAATTCCAATTTTTGCGGCAACTTCTGCCACCGGAATCATCTTGTTTTTCTGAGCGATTTCGATATCTGTCATAAAAAGTCCTTTTGGTTTTAGTCTGAATATTTTAACTGATATATGAGGTTTTAACAAGATTATGTCACACATATAAGGCCTATTAAGTCAATTGGTTTTCCTCAAAAAATAACATCATAAGTTTTCTTTTTGGGGAAAACTTTCTTTAGAGAAGAGAATAATGATTTACAATTTCTCTAAATAAACAAATCTGATTCGTATTCAATGCAAAAATTCAGTAAACAGAACTGAATCATACACATATAGTCGGTCACAAAAAAAATGTGCCAAAGAATTTCATCGGTACCTGAATAAGCCTAATGCAAGGATTTGGCAAGTTCTTTCAAAAAAAACTGCAGTGGTTATGTAGGTCAAAAACAGGACAGTCTGTATATTTCAGAAAAATTAAAATCTATAAAAAAGGACCAGTAAAGTATCCATTCACGGATTGGTGAATTATTTTCTGTGTTTCAGAAAATGTTTCAGTGGCAACTCAAGCTTACTTTACTGTCCTGTATAAAACTTAATTTCATCAAACGGCTCTTTGCGTTTGAGCATGTAAAACACAGTCCTTCCGAGCTTCTGGGCAATTATACTCATAGATTTTGCCTTACCGTATCTTGAAACAAGTCTTTCATGCCATTTCTGAGCTTCTGGATTTCCAGAAAGAATCATTACAGCAGCTTCGCTGAATGCCCATTTTAAATGTACATTGCCAATTTTATTATGACCTCCACTTTGTTTCTTATCAGCAGAGTCATGTGTGCATTTTACAAGTCTTGCATATGACAGGAAATGTCCCACATCCTTAAAACGGGAAACATCACCAATTTCGTAAAGAATCGTCAGAGGAATAACAAATCCGAAACCTGGAATTGTCTGTAGTATTTTTAATTCCTGTGGCAGCTGCAGTTTTACAAGATCATTAATCTGTCTTTCAATTTTTGAAATTATCAGATGATACTGATCATAAAGATATAAATCTGCATCAACCATATCAACAATTGCCGGATCTGAAAACTTTTCTTCGATTGTGTCACGGTATTTTTTTGTAGCAATTTTTGATGCAGTCAACGGTTCGTTGATATTGTACTGATGATTTGTATTCTGAAGATGCACGGATAATTCTGCTCTCTGCCGAACATAATATAATCGTCTTCTGAGTAAATCCCGGACTGCACGGGTTTGTTTTGGATATGCATAAGCAAGTGGAAAAAATCCGCCCCTAAGCATATCAGCAATTTTCTCAGAATCAATTTTGTCTGATTTTGTTTTCCCTTTATAAATTGCCGCCATGTAAAGCGCATGACCAAGTGCAAAGTCTATGTTTCTTTCTAAACAAAAATCAGCAATCCAGTACCATGTAAAGATACATTCTACGCCGACAACAATGTCATTCCCAAATGTATTAATTATGATTTCCAGATTTTCAACACTGCAAGGCAGATTTTTGTGAAAAACTTTTTCTCCAAGATTATTGATTACACATACATACATATTCCTTGCATGTAAATCAATACCAATGTAAAATTGATGATGGTTCTTATAGAATCTCATTAAGGTTCCTCCTTCGTTTAATTAGGATATCATGTTTATAACATGATAAGCCTCGAGGGCCTTAATGATTTTCACGGATTTGGACGTGTCATTTCATTCTCATGCCTCAATCCGTGTGCAATCCGTGTGATTAAACCGTGTGACAAAAATCTGATTATAGGTTAAACTATACTATATGGTAAAAATAGAATCGCCCGTTGATTATACTTTAGATGTTATTCCCAAGGATCTGATAAAAGGAAAGCGTCATCTGAAGCCTGAAGAAATTGAGGTTCTGGAAAAAAATTTAAATCATAATGACGATCCTACATGGAATAATTTTTTCGTTGATGATTCTGAAAATGGTTTTGATCCGTCTCTTATACATTTTTCATTTTTTTCTGGTTTTATAATTCTTGGAAAAATCCAGAAACTTGTTTTACGCTATAACGACTTAAAGCTTGAATGTGGAATCCGCCGTTCAAAGCTCAGTAATATTGTTACTGGCGATTTGTGTGTTATCCGTAATGTTTATTATCTTGATAACTATAGACTTGGTGACCGTGTAATTCTTTTCAATATAAATGAAATGAGTTGTACGAATCATGCAAAGTTTGGAAACGGTATTCTGAAAAAAGGAGAGCCTGAAGAACACCGGATCTGGATTGGTGTTGCTAATGAAAATGAAGGACGAAAAATCCTTCCTTTTGAAAAAATGATACCGGCTGATGCTTACCTTTGGTCACACTATCGTGAAGATCCTGTGCTTTTACGACGTTTTCAGGAAATTACAGAATATGGTTTTTCAACTGAATTTGATACTTATGGAATCATAGGTAATGATGTTGTTATTAAAAATGTATTAAACACAGGCATTGATGTTGTTGCAACACGCAATGTGGAAAGGATTTAAAATGAGTAAGAAATATATTTTAGCCCTAGATCAGGGTACTACA
>JAFZWX010000045.1 GCA_017617145.1 Treponema sp.
ATAGATTTAACACCTGGGAAAAAACATAGTCACCAATCCAAAGAGTTCTATAAAATACAAAAAGAACGGGAAAAGCTTAAGGTTTCAATTAATAAGCTTCAAGAGAAAGAAAAAGAAATAAATCAAAAAGAAAATGAAATAAATAAACAGGCAAGGATTATTTCTCAAGAAAATCAGTCCCTGGAAAATGCCTTTTTAGCTGCAGAAGCTACCATGCAGGCAGGCGGCTACAATGAAAAAACTAACCCCAATATTCTAGTTGATACAATTAAAAGGGTTGTGAAGTATGCTCGAACCCAATTCGAGCGGGTAAAAAAAATCTTAAATGCTCCTCTTGAAAAAATTGAGGAATGGTGTAAAGCAGCCCGAAAAGCAGGAAAGAAAACACTGGGAGAATTCCTTTTTCCAAAAATCGAAAATCAAAAAGAAGTCCAAAAGGATATTAAAAAAGAGCCTAAGAAACCAAGCACTGAAAAGGATCGTTCAGACGATTATGGACCAGGGCTGTAATACTCTTTATTACATATAGTTTGAAATAACTGTTCCCAGGTAATGGCGGAGATTCTTTATGGTTTCCTTGTGTTTTTTGATTGTTTCAATTGTATCCCTGTAAGTCTCTTCCATTTCCTTTTGATCGTTTTCTGTCATAAAAGGAAGCTTAAGATTTTCAAGATTTTCTTTAGAAATGGCAGGAAGCTTTGTTCCGGAAATTACAGATTTTAAGTAGCCCTGACCAAGTTCAGATTCAAGATATAGTTTTAAATAATATGGATTAAGCTGACCTGAGTCTCCATAGTTCATTCGGATTACATAAAGGTTTGAAGCAGGAATAACCTGATCATTCGGACCTTCATAAATGGCAACCTTGATTGCAGGATAAGCTGTTTTTGTTATGATTACATCTCCGGCCTTTAACAGGAATTTATCCCAGTTGCTTTTTTTATCAGAAAGCCTTGTCATTGTTTCAAACTGAATGCTGCCTTCTTGAATATCAGAAACACTCAGAAAATAAAAAGGTGCAGCCGGATTTTCTGTCTGGAAACCCCGGATACTTTCTATGTCCTGAACCCCGCGGGAAATTGTTGCATTTTCACCTAGTGTTATGAATTCTTGTGGCTTAGATTCTGGCTTGTAATTCAAAAGAAACTCAACAGGATTAAACGGCTTTTTTGTGTCAAAGTCAAAATCGTTTTCTTTAAGCTCTTTGTAGCTTATAACCTTATGAACAACACCATCCTGTTTAACTGATTTTTTGGAATCGAACATGCTGATAATATTTTCAGAACCAAACTCGTCTATTACAGAACCACGGAATGCACGAGGTTTTACATCACAAAGATCAAGAAAAACAAAAGAATCGCTCGAGGCAGTTTTATCAAAAATCAAAAGCGAAGATGAAAGATTATTCGGATAAATCTCGCCAATTGGAAAACGAATTAACCCTTTAAAACATCCGCTGTCGCAAATGTATTTTCTAAGCTCGTTAGTTTTGTTTGTAAAGAGAGAATCAGAAATACAAACAACTGCCCTTCCCCCTGGAGCAAGATGCTCTAAAACATTGCTCACATATTCAAACGATTTATCCTCGGAGCGAATTACATTCTGCAAGAATCGGCGTGTTTCTTCTCTGCTGGAATTCTGAAAAACCGGAATACAGGCATAAATCTTGTCAAACTTCTTAGATTTTGATTCAGAAAAAACATCGTTACTATAAATATCAATCTGCTTGTCTTCTGAATAAAAAACGTCATTAATCAATATCAAAAAATCCCGAAAAGTTTCATGTGCTGTGTAGCAGACAGGTTTTGTTCTAAACGAAGGTGCATCCTCGTTAGACTGATAAACAATCTTCAAAAAGTTTTCCGGCGCTCCGTAAAAATCTGCTACCTTGTCCGATTCTTTTGTATCAAGCAACTTTGCAGCCAACCTGCACATTTTAGTTGTAGAATACATTTCGTTATAGCGACGAACCTGATGCATTCTGAAGGAACAAAAATATCTGTAAAGTCGCTTTTCGTTATCGGCATCAAAATCTGAAGCATCAAAGCCTTTTGGAAAATCATGAATATAATTTTTTAAAATCTGCTTTATATCTTCTGAAGTTTCAAGATTATTGATGAACTTTATAATATCAGGACAAAAATCTTTCTTCTGGCACAGAGCTTTGTACAAAAGATAATAAAAGCTGTACTGTTCCATCCTGGAACTAACGAAATAATTTCCTCTGCGGTTTTCTTCCAATTCCAAAAGCATTTTATAATCCTGCATCCATTATACCTCAAAAAAGAACATTAAACTATATTTCTATTTTGATTTTTATAGGATACCTGAATTATATCATTTACATCTGTGCCGAAAACGTTAGAAATCTTGAAAAGATTATCAAGTGTAGGCTTGGACTTACCTTCTGACCAGTTGTATATTGCCTGAGGTCCCGTAAACCCCAAAATCTCTGCCAGTTCGGTAGATTTCATTCCATTGCACTGGCAAAGTTCCAGGATTTTTAAACCTGTAGCCGAATTATCAATAGACACAGAATCAATCTTGGATTGTATCTTTAACAGTTCCTTAATTTTCATGACAGACTCCTTAATTTGTTGTATTGTAGAATATGCATATTCTACTCTTTGTTAAGTTAAAAATACTGCCATATTTATGTTTTGTCAAGAAAA
>JAFZWX010000046.1 GCA_017617145.1 Treponema sp.
TCCTCGCTGTATGGTAGTGGAATAAATTCATTGTCTTTTAATACCGTCAGTGTGCACTTTCTGCCTTGAATCTTCATACAAAAAGTGTATCACCACAGTACAATTGCAAAGTGCCAATTAGTGATGGCATTTTGCAAACGGAAGAATAATTAGTTAGCTGTAAAACAAATTTGATTATCTGTAACGTATATATGTTTTTCTATTTCATTTAATAATATTGTTCTACTGTTTAAATCTTTTTTAAAATCCTTAGGTAAATTATAAATAAATACTGAGTTTTCAATTTGAGTTTTTATGTCTGATTTATCTTTTTCATTATTTAATGCTAAAATCATAGCAATACAGATAACAATTTTATCATATAGCAAAGGTTCTCTTTGTAGATTTAATTTTTTAAAGAATTCATCTACAGTTAGTTTAATTTCTTTTTCAGTATTACTCATTTTAAAAACTAAATCATACAATAATGTATTTATAATCAATATATCTATTTTAAATTTGTGTAAAACTTGTTCATTGATATGTGATAAATCTTTTGTTGTAGTTTTTGTATAATACTTTAACCAAGGTAAATTATCGGTTTCCTCTAATGTAAAGTATTTTGAAATCATTGTAGAATATAATTTTATTAATTCATCATTATTTAATTCATCAATTTTATTATTCATTAATTTGCTTAATAAATCAAAATCATTAGTATTATCAATCATTGATATTGTAATGTAATTTGATTTAATGTAATCAAATAATTTTTCAATATCATTTATATCAATTTCTTTATTAATATAAAATTTTAAATTTAAAAAGAAAAAAAAGAGAAATACATTTATACCATAATCATTATTTTTTATTAAAGAAAAATTCTTATTACTTTTTGTTAAAGCTTCATAAACGAAAATATTTGAACTTTCAGATTCCCATTTATCAGCAGCTCCAAATAAGAAATAATTCTTAAGTGGATTATCCACTTGCTTATATTTATGTCCGCTTAAACATTGCCCCCATATACAAAAAACGTTTCGAATATGGGGATTATTGTTTAATGATTCATAAATTGTTTCAGGATAAACATTTGGATAATAATTTGTTTTAAGACATTTTGAAAATTTTTGTCCATGTCCAGTAGTACAGATAATTACATTTTCTTTATAAATTTTATTTAATTCATCAAGAAAATTATTTGTAAAGTTTTTTATGTCAGGTTCAGGTAAATTATATTTTTTTATTTCTGTTTGGATTTCAGTTGTTGTATAACCATCTATTAATAAAAGAATGTCATTATTAAAATTCAATTGATATAACATTGTTAAAGACATCATTATATCTGTAATAAATCTTTTCTCTGTATCTCCTGAGTTTGTATAAATTAAAATAAATTTTGTATTTTCATTTGAAATAATCATTTTTCCTCCAACGTCTTAGCTACACCATTTACAATAGTCTCATGTACAAAAATAATCTGTCCTTTTTTATTCTTGAAAAAGTCGCTGCTTAATCTCTTAAAATAACCACGACGGAAATGAGGAATAACAACTCCGCTTTCCGCTCGATCATTAGCTTCAACAACTTTATCAGATGTATTCAAATAATGATTGTTCTCAGTCTTAATATCATGCGGAGCACCATCTACAAGACATTCTGGGAAACAGTAAATATATGAAATCAGATTCAAAGCCAGTTTTGCAATTTCATTAATTTCTGGGTCTGTGTAAACAATGGATTTTTTGTTAGACATCTCATTACTTGAAAGATGATATTGATCCATTCCATGATTTACAAAAATACGAAGCTCGTTAGTTTCATCAAAAATTGAATAAGCAAAAACATATCCCTGACTTACTTTTGGAAGGTGCAAACAGATTCCAAAGTTTACTCCAGTTGTAAGATTTTCAAGGCTGTTATCTTCATTCAAAGTTACAGTTGAGCCATTTTCTTTTATGTAAGTTTTAATACCGTCTATATCACGGATATCAGGTTGTTTCAAAAAATCAAATAAAGATGAATCTTTTACATAAATATGAGTAAGTTCGCCTCTTAAATCTCTCAGGAAAAGTTGAACAGCGGTGGCATCATCCATACACATAGCAACATTTGCAAGAAACCAGTCTTGAAACATTGCTGCGGTATCAGATGTTGGTTTTCCTGTGGGTGAATTTTCTCTGCAGAAGTTTCTGTAAGCTTCATAAAACCTGCCGAATGTTTTTCCGTATGTAATGTGTTTACTCATTTTTAATTTCCATATTTTGGAGTGTTATCTGCAACCATATATCCAAAAGAATTATTTTGAACATATTGCACAGGTTTCTTTTTAGAAACAACTGAGTAATTTAACTTAAGCCATTCTTCTAGTCGTTCAACACTTCGAATTTCTAATTCATCATAAATGTATTCAATAATATTTCGTCCGTTGATTATGACAATCGGATGCCCATCTTCAATTATTTCTTGGTAAGCTTGAGTAGCAACATAAGAAGTTGTAAACATTACTCCAAATTGTCTATCTTTTATCCTTGAAATTAATCTTGAAGTATCTTTTACAACAACGGCTGTAGAATCAGGATTGTAACATTTAGCTTGTAAATAGAAATCTACGTATACAACATTTTCAACTTTACTAAAAATTCGATATCTACCTTCTGCATCAAAGCCACCATCTTTATAAGGTCTAGTTGTATTCAAATCAACTACAGCTGAATCCATATAAATTGTTAAATCTCTAGCAAATACTTCAAAACTATAGCCACCATCTAAATCATAAAAATATTTCTGGAGAGTTTGAAGCATTTTATATTGAACTTTATCTGTTGGTAATTGTTCTTCTTTTGTCTTTACATATTTTTCAGCACGTGATGAAAGTGGTGATATTTTACATCCGTCAATATATTGTTTCCAAACGATTGGAGCATACGGAGAATCATAGGCTCTTCCATTTTTAATATCAGTGACCCAAGCTAAGTTAATTCCGGCTCCTTTTTCAAGTGCTGAACCTGAAGAAGTATCTAAAACTGTAAAATATGATTTATAATTTTGAAATCTATCACCGTTACGATTGCACCCCCAAACAGCTGAAAGCCAATCTTTCTTCGGTTTACCAGCTAGTCCAGGAACTGCAAGACCTAAAAACTTTACATCTCGTCCAGAATGTTGTTCATCATAAATAGATGAATTTTTCTTAAATACTAAAACAGGTGGAATATTTTTTCTTTTTTCAAAATCATCAGAACATGCTAAATCAAACATGTATCTTAAAATTTCGTTTCCATGAAGATTTGTTTTATGCAAATCATTTCCAGGTGTTTTATTATCACCATAATATAAAAGAAGTCCTGTTGTTGTATCTAATTCATCTTTCCAATAAACATCTTCACCACTTGTAAATAAAACAACAAGATTTGGAGTTTCTGTTTTTCCAAGATATCTAAAACCACCTTGATTTTTTACACCAAGTAATTTAGAAAGAACTTCAGCTGAAATATTAGTAATTGAAGGATCGGCTCTATAAACAGCATCAATAATTAGATGCCAGTTCTTTCTATCAGATTCTTCGATTTTTTCAAATACATTAAATGAATTATTTACAGGTTCCATTGATAGTCCTTTTATTGATCAAACCAAATTCTAAAGAATTGTAAGTCAATAGATTCTGATTTTTCCAGATTGGAATCAAATTCAATATTGAAAACACCATTTCCAGAAGTTTGTTCAACCTTTGGAATTTGATTTGCATTTATAAGTCTCAAATTATTAATTGTAAATTGTTCATTAAACTTTAAGTTTTGTAATTCTGAATCAGTAGTCTTATGAATAAATTTTTCTATATGTGTAATGAATAAAAAATTATTTGCGAATTTATTTTTACAATATTCAATTAGTTCGTAGAGAGAAAGGCCTTTATCGTCTTTTCGTAATAAATATGAAAAAACAATAATATCATACATCAAAGTATTAACTTGCTCTTGTCTAAAGTGATGTATTCTTTCAGATTTTTGAGTACTTTTTATTTCTATTTTTTTTATATCAGAAATTGAATAATCAAATTTCATTTTATCTTGAGATTGATAAAATGATGATAAATCTAATTGCAAAGTTTCATATAAATATTTGACAGTATAAAGTTCTGTGTATAAACCTTGTAATTCAGTTTCTGTTTTCTGTACAGAATTTGAAAATATTTCTTTGAGTGATAAAAAATAATCATAGAACTTCTTATCAGAAATTTCAGGTATTATAGATATAGAAAGTCTAATAAAAGTTTCAATTAATTTTTTGTCATCAGATTTTAATGAAACAACAGATAAATTCTTTTCTGATCCATCTCCAATTTGAAATATTCCATTTATATATAAACTTAAAAACTTTGTATCCTGTATAATTGGTAAAATAGATTGATTATCAACCTTTTTTCCAAAAGAATAAAATCCATCATAAGATTTTCCAAAATATACATTTTCTATCTCTGTAAATATATAACCATGTTCAGGTAATTTAAGAGAATCAATTTTTTCAATTATAGAATTAATATTATTAATCATTTTTTTGTCCTACTAAATCCTTTGCATATCCATCTGGTATATATATTGCTAAAGCTGGTGAATAATAAGTTCCTTTTTCTTCATTCATTGGTTTTACATAATGAATTTGAATTTGGATTCTATCAGGGTGTTCATCACATAATCTTGCATCGCCTTTATATTTTTCGTTATAAGGCTGAAAAATGTTATTAAATGTAAAATCAGGTCTAATTGTTCGTGATTCTCTTTCTTGTATACGAAGCCAAACAATATCAGCTTTACATTCTTCGTTTTTATTTTTTCGAATTTCACATATCTTTTTAACAACATCTATTCTAATGTTTTCATCAGAATCAAAAATGAAATTATCAAAATATTTCGTTAGTAATTCTGGAAGATTGACATCATATGCAAATAAATCTTTTTGAGCAGCGCCAAAATCTCTTAATGTACAATTAGGCTCTAATTCAGTTTTCATTGACTCGAGCAATTCTAAATTATGATTTGCTTTATCCTCATCTTTTTGATAATACTTTTGTTTCTTCCATTCTGTCCAAGATACTTCCTCTGTTTTAGCAACACTTGGACGTGTAAGTCTTAACTTGTGACTTGCGTCATTTTGTAAAATAAATAATCGAGCCATTTCTTTAAATGATTTGCCTGAAGCAATATGTCTTGAAATGCTAGCCCACATATCTTCATCTGATTCAGCTATTGCAGAGAAATCATCTATAATCGCTTTTGTTGCCCACACTCTACAAATATCAATATACTTACTTTTATAACCGAACCATCTTGCTCTTTGTTCTGTGTTATCAACATTGGCTGTACCTTTTGCACGACGAATAATATATGTAATAGCTAAACCATCTATAGTAATTCCTCTATCAAGTATTGTTCCGCCTAAATAAATTCTTGTATTAAAGTTTTCAGCATCTTTTTTTGCATTGGAGTTATCACTATTAAAAATTAAAGCTTTTGAAGATTTACGTATACATTCAAGTATTTGGTCTTCTAACTCTTCAAATGATAAAAGTTTTAATCCGTCATCCTCGTACATTTTATAAGCTTTTAATAATTGCGGCTTTAATCCTTTTTGGTAAGAAAGATCTGTTTTTCCGTATAAAACAATCTCTTTCCAATTTTTAACTAATTTATTTACTTTCTTTGCGACATACTCATGATCAAACTTTTTTACACTTGGATGAATTAACATAGAATGAGTTTTATCATCACCACGAGATCTTCTAATTGCATTACTTACAAAAAAAGCGGCCAAAGCTTGTTTAAATGAATCAGGTATACCACTATCAGCATCGATAAGAGAATCTTCGTTATCTGGAATTTCTTTAATATATTTCTTTTGTTCCTGCCCATGAAAAACTGCAAGTCCACAATATCCTTTTCCTGGTGGTATTAGACAACAAAAATCAGGTGATAATATATCATCTGTTTTGATAAGAATATTTGCTTGCGGTGTTGCTGTAACTGATAAAAAGCAATGTCTTTTAATTTTATTCTTAAATTCAATAGCTACTCTATAAGTTGAAGATAATCGTTTTGTTAATTGAGTATCTGATACTTTCTTTGAATTAGAAAAACTATTAAGTGTAGCCTGGTCTCCTTCATCATCAATTATTAAAGTAGTTTGATTTGATAGAAATTGATCATCAAAAATTTGAAGAACCTCTGACATATGTTTTTTATTTTTTTCTTGCGGAGATTTTAAGCATACAATGATTACTTTCTGCCCATTTGTTAAAAAATCTCTTACATCATTAGAATTTATTAATTGTTCATTTTCTTTAGAATTCAATACTACAAGATATTCTTTATTAACATTAAAAGAAGAACGAATACGTTCAGTATTTTGATTTAATAACTCTGTAGTATTACCTCCAATAACAATTCCAATATTATATCCATTGTCAAAAGCCAATGCTAAAACAGAAATGAAATTACTAGTTTTTCCACTTTGGACTTTACCAATCATTAACCCTGTTTTTTTTATTTCGCCTTTATCAATAGGATTTGGGCAATGATTTAATACATCTGCAGCATTGGAAATAATTGAATCTACAGCTTCATCTGTAAGATCTTTATTATCTTCTTTCATCTTTTTAGCTACATTGGTTATAAAGAAACCATCAGTTTCCATCATGCCAAAAGAAGAGTTATTTATTCCTGATTTCAATACCGCTGTAATTTCATCACTCATTTTTTATCCTCTGCTGTAAGTTCTTCAAGTATTTTTCCCATTTCCATGCGTATCGTAGATGGTATAACCATTCCATCTGAAGCAGTTTCATAAGATTCTATTTCTGCCATAAATAAAGCAACTGCAAATTTTGCTAAAACAACCAAAAAATCTTTTTTATTTATAAATGGATAAAAGAAAGGATGTTGTGTAAAAATAGTAATACTTTTTTCTGGAGAAACTTCGCTACTATCAAAATTTGCCCAGCCTGTTGGATGATCCCCATCATCGTAAATTATTCTAAAAACATATGGTACACCATCATGCTTAAACTTAATCAATAAGTCTTGATTATCTTCTATATCTACACCGATACCAGTACTTCCTTCTGTATTGGCATCATCACTTTCCAGAGTAAAATTATCATCAACATTAATTGTTGTATGATTAGCAGGACTGGCAATTTCTACAGTTACTTCAGATATGTGTTCATTTTGAGGAATTGTAACAGCAAGAGCTTTTCCAACTTCTTTGATATTTGTTTTTTCACGGACTTTAATGGATTCTGCTTTTGCTCTATAACCTTTTGACTTTACTATCTCAGCTAACTTTTCGCGAAATTTTTCTTCAAGATCTTCGGTTTCCCAATCAAAATTATCTTTTGCCTGAGTCACCGGCCAATTGTCCATTTTCAATTCACCGTATAATCTCTGGTATTCAAAAGAGTTTTGATTTCCAACAATATCTTTATGTCTATAGTTCTTATTAGGTCCACCAATAATAACTCTGTTTCTTCTAAGTAAAGTAAAACCAGCATGTTCAAGGCTACCTGGGATTCGAATTGCTACATAACCCGTAACATTTAATTTGGTGCCATTATGATCAATAGAGAATGAAATATCATCTTTCCAAACTTTACCATCTTCATCAACATAAGGTGTTACTTCTTGAAAAGCTAATTTTATACCATTGTAAAATATTTCAATTTCTCCTGTTCTTAAATCTTCACGATATGTACTTGAAAGTAAATCAAAAATTTTCTTTTCAGATTTTTTTCCTTTAATTTTTTGATTCAATTTCTTGATAGTAATAATTGTATAATGGGAATCTATTTCACAATCGTCTTCATCAATTTCAATTTCTTTATTCTTGTATTTTGAAAGTTCGTCAATATCAATTTCAGCTTTATATTTAAATGAATTTCCATATTGCGTTGATTCAACAGACCAATATCTACCAAACCAACAAGCAGCAGTTTTTAGTCCCATTCCATATTCGTTTCTACTATTTGGGCTTACATTTTTTGGAGGACGGTCAAGAATAATTGCACGTGTAAAATTTTCATAGTCCATACCATATGCATTATCTTTTATTGTAATAGTATCAGATGTTTCATTGTAATCAATTCTAATTTCAAGTTTTGCCTTATGTGATGGAGTAGATAATTTATCTTTGTTATCAAAAAAACTTTGGGTTGAATTATCAAGAAATTCGGCTAAAGCTGTAGATGGTACATAACTTAATCTACGGTAAGTTGAATATACGCTTGTATCAGGTCTAATATCCAATTTCTTTTTCATAGCTTATCCTCTCATTTTACAGCTAGCAATTGTTCTGCAATTTTTTGAACGACTTCAACATTAACTGCATTTCCAAAAGCTCTAAATGCTTCTGCAATTGTATCTGGATAGTATTTTAAGTCTTCCATTCTTTGGAGTTTAGCAGCTTCTTTACGAGTCATATATCTACCTTTATCTCCCTTTGGTGTTTCTACCCAAGGAAAAATTGGTATCTGTGTAGTTGTAAGAACTAATGCAGGAGAATATGTTGGAAGTTTTACCCTTATTCCTGACGCTCTGAATTGAATTATTTTATCCCATAATATTGGTTTTACATTTTTATCACCACTGCAATTCCATTCTAATTTTTGATGACTATTTTCAAAGCCAGGTTCCTGTATTTCATGCAACCAAGGATCAATAATTTTTTTATATTTAGCATAAAAATCACGATTCTGTTTTATATAAGTTTTTTTCCAGTCTGGGAAATTATGATTCTTTTCAGTTTTATTTGTCTGTGCATATATTGGTAAACATTGTAGGTAATCATCTTTTGAATTACCATGCACGAGTTCACCAAATTTTCCATGCTTACCTTTTAATGTTTTTTCGTATTGATAAAATGGTGCAATTCCTTCATAGCTATAATCTGCTCCCCATTCCATCGCCCATATAGGAAATGTCGGAATTGGGATATTATTTTCAGTTAATATATTTAGAAAGTGTTGCCATGCATTTAAATGTTTTTGGGTTTGTTCTTTTAATGTCATATAATCAGTATCTTTTGGATCAATTATGTCATTAATATTGCATTGAGCTTCTTTATTATATTCAGGGAACTTGAAGTTTTTTAATCCACCAAGATCTTTTAGTCTACCGACTATATAAATTCTTGTTCTATGCTGTGGAATACTAAAATAATGAGGTGAAATAATATCGTCTTTTATATCATATAATTTTGATAATTCTTCAGATATAACTTTATATGTATTTCCTTCATCGTGTGATTTTAAATTTGGTACATTTTCTAGGAGAATATATTCCGGTGTTTTTTTTTCAAGAATTTCCAAGATTTTCCAAAATAAGTTTCCTCTATCTTTATCATCATGAAAACCTTGTTGTTTTCCCGCTTTTGAAAATGGCTGACAAGGGAATCCTGCACAAAGCATTGTAAATTTTGGTGGTATATCTTTTTCTATATCAATTTCATTAATATCTCCAGCACATTCTATTCCAAAATTTTTGTGGTATAATTCTCTTAAATCTTCTTTTAGCTCACTTGCAAAAACGCATTTTCCACCAAGTTTTTCCATCGCCTGATGGAAGCCCCCGATTCCTGCGAATAAATCAATAAAAGTAAAGGCTGGGTTGTTCGTTTTTTCTGACATTTATTTAGTTCTCTTTTCAATTATTCTAACACTAGAACAGTGTCAAACAATGACACTTTTATTTTAAATAGAATTTCTAATTCTATATCCTTCAATTATATACCTATTTTTTGAAAAAAGCACCTATATTCATGCATTTTCACCATTCCACATGCACCAACAGTTCAAACTTCCTCTGTGTCAGTTTTGGTATTTCAAAGTTCTGCCAGTACTCAAAGTCATCTTCATGCAGCATCTGACAGATTAGCTGCTCGTAACTCAGGGTCTTTCCAAAGGCTGGTGTGTCATCCTTTTCATAGAAAAACTCAAAGTTGAACCTGTAATTTAAGGTGTCAATTATTCTGTCTTTTCTGGCCTGTTCCTTTTCAATAAAGGTCACGGCAAAGTAAGGAAACTTTTCTATGCCGGGGTTCATACATTGATTTGTAAATTGCTTTAATTCAAACCTGTATAATTCAGAGTTTTTCTTATTCCACTGTGTAATATATTCGGGAAGCTTATTAAGTAAGAGCTCCTCAAGTCTTTCGTACATTTTCATAAAATCCTTCATTACCAGTTTTTCCTCCTGTAAATATTGATGATGTTCTGAATATCCTGCGGAATCTCAAAGGTACAGTCTTCTTCGTGATTCTGCTGCTTTATAAACTCTTTCTTTTTGAGTAAGAAGAGTTTGATTATTGCCTCTTTCAAATCTGCGGGGAAGTTTTCCTGCAGAAAGCCTGCATTGTAATTCAGGAATAAAACGTGTCCTTCATACTCTGTAGAAAGCAGAAAGATTGTTCTTCCGTCTATTATGCAGTTTGGTACTTTTTCCTTGGTGTTCATATCTGTAATGTTCACCATTTCTGTGATGTTGTCTTGATTTGTATACACCTTACAGTCTCTCACTGTCTGTAATTCATTGTAATTATGATCTTCCAGCGGATACCCAAGTGTTTTTTCTATGTATGAAATTGTAGACTTATACAATAACTCGTCTATTTCAAGCTCTGTATCTTTTAATTCAAGGATTTTCTGGAGTTCTTCAAATGGGAATGGATTCATCTGTACCTCGTACATGGAAAAGCAGGGGTCTGGCAAGTATAACCTTCGTTCAGTCAAATACAAGGCCAGGCCCTTCGGGTGTCGCTGCGCTCCAGCCTTGCATTTGCCTTCACTTCGGTTTAGGTAATTTTCGCCCCCGCTTTCCAAAGCCCAAAATATGATTTGGGTTTTGGAAGTGATTTAGTCACGCCTTATGGTATAACTTATTCTTCTGCGGTCTTGAGCAATACCATATTCTTCTTTGGTCTTGTCACAAGGAAGCCGTCACGCTTTCTGAAGCGCATAAAGAGCTCGCCGTATTCAAGTCCTTCGGTTGTTTCGTCAAAGCGCTTGATTTCAATTCCCTTACGGTTGCCGTGTATGATTCTTTTTGGATTCATAAAGATGGCAATAACGCTGTCGGCTTCCAAGTCGGCAAGCTGCGGCATCAGGCGGCTTTCTACAACGTCATAGCCGTCGATTCTTCCTGGCATTCCGTCGCCTGGCTTTCTCCAGATTGGGTTGTGGTTGTCGTCCTGAATGTTTGCAATATGATTCAAAACTGTTTCGTTCAAGAACCATTTGCAGTACTTTCTTTCTTCTGGTTCAACCTTGAGCTCGGCTGCTCTAAAGTCGAGGTATGTAAGCTTAGTTTCGTCTGTACTTTCGATTCTGCAAACCTCTGCCTGTGACATGTTGATGGCTCCTGTGAACGGGTCATCCTCGGCAATAAGACACTGTCGGTCAAACTCCTGGCCGTAGGCTTCGGTAAAGTCTTCCAGGAACATTTTTCCAAGGTCTACAAAAACATCTTCGCCGAACTCATCGAAGAACGGAACATAGCCTGCAAGGGTGTAAGCCTTAAGCTCTGTTCTTGTCGGCATATTTGATTTTGTAGCGTCGATTTTCTGACCGTAGGAAGTAAGCCACTTCAATTCAATTCCGCCGCGGTCACGCTCTGGAATAAAGATTGAAGGTCCGTTCATCGGGCGATGAGTTACAAGATTCATCATTACAGACTGCTTTGCAGCTTCCTGCATGATTGTCTCTTCGTAAATCGGGTTGATAAGGTACTGGTCATTGTTTGCCAGGTTGCCGATTGGTTCTCCAAGGACAGCCTTCTGTGGTACAAAGCCTTTACCGGCTTCCCACTTAAAGTCCTTCGGGTTGTTCCATTTTTCAGCTCTGATGTTAGGACAGAACTTCAATTCGCCGAGAGTCTCGGCATCCTTGTTCCAGGCGGCAACAAGACCTTTTCCCACGTTGTAGCAAACATCGCGGTAAGTCAAAGGCTTCATTTCTGCATCAGTCTTTTTAAGAAGGTTACGAAGCTCCTTAACTGATTCTCTGATTCCTTCAAGCTCTGTTGTTGAGGCAGTCTGCTGACTGTCTGCCATTTTCAAAATCCCGTCAATGAGCTCTTCTGTCTCATTAAAGTATTTTGAAATCTGTTCCGGTGTTGCAGCTTCTGTCGGCACCAAGCTTTTCATATTGCTAAGTTTCTGCTGCAAAGATACAATTACTTCGTTCAA
>JAFZWX010000047.1 GCA_017617145.1 Treponema sp.
ATACCACGTTCCTTCTCTTCTGGAGCGTTATCAATTTCATCGTACTTAAGAACCTTATCACCATACTTGTTACCACAATATGTAGTGATAGCTGCTGAAAGTGTAGTCTTACCATGGTCTACGTGACCAATAGTACCAACGTTCATGTGAGGTTTAGTTCGGTTGAACTTCTCCTTTGCCATGTTTTTCTCCTTGCCGGAACTTTCCTTTTAATCCGGCATACTTATTTTTATGTGCTGCACTTTAAGCCAGAATATCCACGCACCTTGTACGAAGGAATCGTGATATTCGCAGACACAATTTTTTTTTCGGGTAAGATAATGATTGATAGAAGCGGATAAGAATTGTTCATTCATCAGCATTTCCATCTATTCGGAAAGCTATAACCCGGTACCACCGATCGTTATCATCCAACTTAGACAACTGGTTTGGTATTTTCGAGTTTGTCTAAACATCAGAAACCCAAAATCAGCTGTATTTATATAATCACTGTCAACGACAGAAATTAACTGTATTAAGGGTCGTGTATACCTGAAAATCATTTCTGATTAACTTTACGGTAACACCAGACTAAAAGCCTGCCTGATATCAAAGAACCCTCGGCCCATTTAAAATTCAAAAAGGGGCAAGTTCTAAAAATATACTATTTATATGAAGAATGTTCAATAGGTGGATGGGTAAATTTGGGAATATTTTTTTTGTTCTGGTACTCCCGCGGAAATCCCCTGTCGCCTGCGGGCTGAGCTGGTTATCGTAGAAATCCTGCGGTTTACTTTGTAAATCCTCGGATTCCTTCTATGGCGCTGCCACCACTCAGAAGCAGTCGTCAGTGTATTTCCGCTCCGTACCAGAACGATTCCTATATTTACAAATATCTCATCTATTTATTAAACAATCTTCATAACCCTTCGACAGGCTCAGGGACCCCGCGGAGATAAAAAAAGAGAGGCATTTGAGCCTCCCTTTGTGAAAATCAGATTTGTTGTCGTTAGACTACCATCTGTAGTGAGCAAAAGCCTTGTTAGCTTCGGCCATCTTATGTACATCTTCGCGCTTCTTGTAAGCAGTACCTGTATTGTTGTAAGCGTCAAGAAGTTCTGCAGAAAGAGTGTCGGCCATACCGTGACCACTTCTATTTCTTGCTGCTTCAATAATCCAGCGCATTGCCAAAGCTTCGCGGCGTGATTCGCGGATTTCCATTGGTACCTGGTAAGTAGCACCACCAACGCGGCGTGACTTAACTTCTACCATAGGTTTAACATTTTCGATTGCCTTGAGCATTACTTCAAGTGGATCCTTTTCTGTTTTAGCCTTAAGGTTATCCATTGCCTGATAAACAATCTTGCGGCAAGTTTCTTTCTTACCATCAAGCATCATACGGCATACAAATTTTGAAACAACCTTTGAGTTGTATTTAACATCCGGCATAATTGGACGTTCGATTGATTTCTTATGTCTTCCCATCTTAGTCCTCCATTAAGCCTTAGGTTTCTTGGCACCATACTTTGAACGACCACGTTTGCGATCTTCAACACCAAGAGTATCTTTAGTACCACGGATGATATGGTAACGTACACCAGGAAGGTCCTTTACACGACCACCACGTACCAAAACAACTGAGTGTTCCTGCAAGTTGTGTCCAATACCTGGAATATATGCAGTAACTTCAATACCATTTGACAAACGAACACGAGCAATCTTACGAAGAGCTGAGTTTGGTTTCTTAGGTGTCTGAGTCATTACACGTGTACAAACGCCACGTTTCTGTGGGCAGGACTCAAGCGCGGGAGACTTGGTTCTGTTAGCAACAGACTTACGACCCTGACGGATTAATTGATTTATTGTAGGCATCGCCTATTCTCCTATTTTATATTCCGGTCAGCACCCCGGAAGAATTTGCATAGAATAACCCATATTTTGATATAGGGATTATAATATTAATGAATTTTGAAAATGAATTCAATAGGTTTGAATGTGAATTTATATAGAAAAATGTCAGGCACTCCCGCGGTAAGTGTCTGTCGACTGCAGGCTGAGCTTGTTATCGTAAAAAATCTTGCGGTTTGCTGCGCAAATCCTCAGATTTTTTTTCTATGCCGCCGGCACAACTCAGAAGCAGTCGCCAGCCCCTTCCCGCTCCGTACCTGACATTTTTCAAACGGAATCAGGTTTACCTATTGATTCCATTTTCGGTTTTTATTGTTATATAACACGACTACAGAAAGGGTTGTTCAATGCAATCCTTCCTTCCACGTGGATTTTTGTTTGCAACATGTATTCATCTGAAAAAAAATGGCGGGGGGGCGCTGGGGGGATTTCAAAAAACACTCTGAAGTGCGGCCGCGCGAGCGGCCATTTATATAATTACAGGGGCACTTCAGCGTGTAGGCGGTGAACCGCCGGTTTTTGCAAATACCCCCGGCAACCGGTAGCCATTTTTTTTCTACATGTAGGCACTAAATTATCAAAAATTAATGATGGAACAATCGGATTCCATTGAAGGCCATAACCATATTGTAGCTGTCGGCGGCTTGGATAACGAGGTCGTCGCGAACGGAACCACCTGGCTGAGCAATTACGGTTACACCTGATTTTTTGGCGCGGTCGATGTTGTCGCCAAATGGGAAGAAGGCATCTGAGCCGAGAGCTACATTTGTGTTCTTGGCGATCCATTCTGCTTTTTCTTCGCGGGTGAAAACTTCTGGCTTAACTTTGAAGATATTCTGCCATTTGCCTTCGGCGAGGACATCCATGTATTCTTCACCGATGTAAACGTCAATGGCGTTGTCGCGGTCGGCGCGTTTGATGCCGTCTACAAACTGCAAGTTCAAAACTTTCGGGCACTGACGGAGCCACCAGTTGTCGGCTTTTTGTCCGGCTAAACGAGTACAATGAACACGACTCTGCTGGCCGGCACCAATACCAATTGCCTGACCGTCTTTTACAAAGCATACGCTGTTAGACTGAGTGTATTTAAGAACGATGAGGGAAATTATAAGATTGCGCTTGTCGTCCTGACTCAAAGTTTTGTTTTTTGTAACGATGTTTGAAAGGGCTGACTGTTCGTCAATTTTAAGGAAGTTGTGGCCCTGTTCAAAAGTTACTCCGAATACCTGCTTGCGTTCAAGTTCGGCAGGAACATAGTTAGGGTCAATCTGGATAACACAATAGTTTCCGTTCTTTTTGGCTTTAAGAATATCAAGAGCAGCGTCGCTATAAGAAGGTGCAATTACACCATCGGAAACTTCTTTCTTAATAAGAAGAGCTGTTGCTTCGTCACATTCGTCGCTAAGAGAAATAAAATCACCAAAGCTTGACATGCGGTCTGCACCACGGGCACGAGCATATGCACAGGCCAATGGAGTTAGTTCTACATCACCGGTAAAATAAATCTGCTTGAGGGTGTCGGAAAGAGGAAGTCCAACTGCGGCACCAGCAGGGGAAACGTGCTTAAATGAAGTAGCGGCAGGAAGTCCTGTTGCTTCTTTTAGTTCCTTTACAAGCTGCCAGCCGTTCAAGGCATCGAGCAAATTGATATAGCCCGGACGGCCATTCAAAACAGTAATTGGAAGATCGCCGTTTTCCATAAATACACGTGCGGGTTTTTGGTTTGGATTACATCCGTATTTTAATTCGAGTTCTTTCATGATTCTATTTCCTCATTATTATTGTTTTCAGTTTCATCTTGAGTTTCAGTTTCTACAGTCTGCTCAGTATCAATCGGGTCACCATTTTCGTCATATTTGATTGGATTTTCAACACGATAAAAAATGTATGCCATAAAACAAGCAATAGTATAGAAGATAAGTGACGGCCAGAATAAAAGAGACACGCAACCGGCAAAAAGATTCAGGCGAAAAAGGATTCCGACAATTGCAAGTTCGGCTGCAACAAAACCTGTTAAACGAAGTGTTTCGCGATTATAAGTAAAGGCAAGTGCAACAGTATTACGAAGCTTGTTTGAAAAAGTATTTTCGTAGCGACCGATAATCGGGTATGTAAAAATATTCAAAACGAGAACAATAAAACTTACACCAATTGCAAGACAAACAAGTGGAATGCCACGCTCACTCTTTTTCAAAATCCACCAGATAAGTGCGCCGGTTCCTCCCAAAGTTGCCCCGGAAATAAGGAACATCAAAAGTCCCTGCACAAAGTTTTCTTTTATGCCCTTGAAAAAAAGTTTTGCAACATGAATATCAGCTTCGTCGTTCAAAATCTTAAATGCAACATAGTAAACAGAACAGGTTGCGGCACCAATTGTAATAACAGGAATACACAACAAAAGCCAGAGCAAGCCCAATAGCAAAAATTGCATATACTTTTTTAGAGTCATCGGTTTGAAGATTTTTGGATTCGGAGCTTTACTCATTGAACTACTCGTTTTTGTTTATGATTTTCTCTTCGTAAGTACCGGTTTCAATATCAATAAAACGTACAAAAAGCGAAACCTTGTTGTCGGCATTCAAAGAACTCCAGAGTTTGCTGGCGAAGGTTTCAAGGTTACCTTCGATGCTAACTTTTACAGGTTCACCCTTAAAGCTTGGAAGAGGATTTCCGTCGCCTTCGTAGGTATGAATGTAGCGACCCTCTCCTGCAAATGGAGTTTCGTAATCAAAGGTCTGGCGCAAAGTACAATCACCGTTTCCGTCATCGCTTTTAAGAATGGAAAGTGTGTAATTTAAACTACCACCTTCAATATCCATAATAGAAGAAATTCGCGGTGTCCAGTTTGGACCATCATGCTCGTATTTGCGGGAACGAAGTGACTGTTCAAAAGTCAATCCCTTCTGCAAGCCTTCGAAAATTGTATCGGTCTGGTCGCCGTTTGTTACGATTGTTTTTTTGCCAAGCTGGCGTACTGCTGCATAAATAATCAGGCTTGGATCACCTGCAATAAGCGATTCATCAAAAGCTTTGGTGCGTACAACCTCACTTCCATTTTCGTTGTCTTTTACAAAAATGCGGTTACGGCTTCCGGCACTGCGACCCATTGTCCAATATGCAGCAACAGCTTTTTTACCATCATCACTGCGACCAATTACAATACCACGACCTGGGTATGAAACACGGGCGGCTTCTTCGAATAAATCAATTTTCATTACTTTGCCTCATTATGAAGTTTTTCTATAATATCCATTACTGTGTCTACGGTTACCTGTTTTGGATCCGGATGATCAGCTGGAACAGTTTCCAAAATCTTATTACGGAACGGCTTACACTCAATCATCTTGCCGGCAGTTAAAGTTACAACATCTGGAGTAACAAGATCCATAACCATATTTTCAGGGTCATCAGGATTAAAACGAAGAACATTTCCATTAATTGAAACTGGAAGCAACAAATCAAAGAGACGAAGGTAACTGTCAATTTCTCGAAGACCACGTTTTGTTTCTGGTTTACCCGGACGATATCTTGTACCACTTGGGAAAACTAAAATAATCTGACCACGCTTTTTACAGCCATCCATTGCACGCATTGCAGCAAAATTAATTTTTCTTGCACGCTGACGTTCGGCTTCTTTTTCTTCTTCCGAAATATTCTGATTTTCCACAGAATTAAGACTTCTTGTAGGATAAATTACAACACGTGTAAAGCTTTCTGTAAGAGCGCGAACGATTGGATTTGCTTCATTGAGTTTCATACCTGCAATTGCAACAATTCGCTTTGCAAAATCAGATGCCCAATCTTCTCCGTAATTTTCAAGCAGATGAAGGAAACACGGAAGATCCATATTGGAATAATGATCCATCATTACAACTCCGGTTTTTCCATCCTTTACAATTGCGTCATAAAATTCCTTAAAATATTCTATATTAATGATGTGAGATTCAGGAAGAACATTATCCTTTGTAATAAGAGTCAGATATTTTCTGGTTTCAGGATTTGCTTCTTCATAAATTTCAGTTTCATCTATTTTGGCAGCAGCATGAGAAATCTGCGCAAATTCGGCAAGATATTTTCCGTAAAGTTCTTTTAACGTTTTTGCCATAGGCTTTTTTACCTCGGTAAATGATTTACGCTCATTATAAAGGATTTTTTTAGTTTTGCAAATATGATTTTTTAAGGGATACTTTTGTTAAAAGTTTTTTTTCTATATAATATGAAGAAAAGTTATAAGGAGAGAAACAAATGAAACAATTAGAATTTCATACTATTTTACAAAATCAGCGAAAATTTTTTGCTACAGGCGCTACCCTTCCCATACAATTCAGGATTAATGCATTAAAAAAAATGCAGTCTTATATAAGGCAGAACGAAAAAGAAATTACCGATGCTTTGACAGCCGACCTTGGCAAAAGCGCGCTTGAAGGTTTTATGTGTGAAGCAGGTCTTGTACTTTCTGAAATTTCATACATGCTTAAAAATATCAAAAAGTTTGCTACCAATGAAAAAAAATCAACTTGTATTACAAACTTTGCCGCAAAGAGCTTTTTAAAAAAATCACCTCGTGGTGTTGTACTTATTATGAGCCCGTGGAACTATCCTTTTTTGTTGACTGTGGAACCTCTTGTTGATGCTCTTGCCGCAGGAAATACTGCTGTTGTAAAACCAAGTGCCTATTCACCAAATACAAGTCGTGTAATTGAAAAAATGCTTACAGAATGCTTTGCCCCGGAATATGTTTCTGTTGTAACCGGTGGACGTGCAGAAAATCAGAGCCTTTTGGAACAAAAATATGATTACATTTTCTTTACAGGAAGTCAGGCTGTAGGACATGAAGTTATGAAAAAAGCAGCCGAAAATCTTACACCTGTAACTCTTGAGCTTGGCGGAAAATCTCCTTGTATTGTAGATAAGAGTGCTAAAATTACGCTTGCGGCAAAAAGAATTGTATGGGGAAAGTTTTTGAACTGCGGACAGACTTGTGTTGCGCCTGATTACATTTTGTGCCATGAATCAATAAGAACAAAACTGATTAAAGCTCTTAAAGAGCAGATTGTGGTTCAGTTTGGAGTAGTTCCTCTTGCAAATAATTCGTATGGAAAAATTATAAATCAGAAACACTTTGAAAGAATATGTTCTTTGATTAACCCAAGAAAGCTTGCACACGGAGGTAAAGCTGATGCAAAGCTGCTCAAAATTGAACCAACAATTCTGTACGATATTACCTGGGAAGATCCTGTTATGAAGCAGGAAATTTTTGGACCGGTTCTTCCAATCTTGACCTACAGTACTGATGAAGAAATGATAAACATTGTAAACAGTCATCCAAAACCTCTCGCACTTTATCTTTTTACGAGCAATAAAGAACTTGAGAATACTGTGCTGTCGCGCTGTTCCTTTGGTGGTGGCTGTATAAATGATACAATTGTTCACCTTGCAACAAACAACATGGGCTTTGGCGGCGTTGGCGAAAGCGGCATGGGTGCCTACCACGGCAAAGTGGGCTTTGATACCTTTAGCCACATAAAAACAATTATCGACAAAAAAACCTGGATTGACGTAAATATGAGGTACCAGCCATACACAAGTGCAAAGGAAAAGAAGCTTAGGAAGTTTTTGAAGTAGTATGGGCCATCTTGGACTTGAACCCGCTCTAATCGGGAAGCCGTTAAAAAACGAACCACTGGTTCGTTTTAGGCTTATCCGCTAAACTGCGCGCGAGCAGATTTATCTGCGAGCTTAAATAAAAAAGGACTTCTCCAAAAGAAGAAATCCTTAACACACATGGGCCATCTTGGACTTGAACCAAATCCTTATAATTCGTAGCCCATATTAATCGTTATATACCGTATTTTAACCCCTTTTTGGCTGTTTATCAACGGTATATAGCGTAATTTATAGTCTTAACAAAACACTTTACATATGATTTTTGAAAAGACTTAACATTTTACTTAACATTTTTTTGTTAAGAAAAAATGTCCAAACTGTTTTAGTTTCTCATATAAAGCAAAAAACTGTTTTGCCAAAGCAAAACAGTTTTCCATGGGCCATGTTAGACTTGAACTAACGACCAAAGGATTATGAGTCCTCTGCTCTAACCACTGAGCTAATGGCCCGAATAAGTTGATATTATCATAAAATGGGGGGCTTGGCAATATAGGGAATTTTCTATTATTACCGTTATGGAAGACAAAAATTAAAGAATAATTACATAAACGGCATTATGAGCAGTTCGCTGATGGAACTGTAAAAGATATAGAAGATGAGATTCCGTTTGAAGTGCCTGAGGGATGGACTTGGTGTAGATTAAAAGAACTTGCATTAGATATGGCTGATGGTCCTTTTGGAAGTA
>JAFZWX010000048.1 GCA_017617145.1 Treponema sp.
CCACCAAGTAACCCACCAAGTAACCGAACAAGTAACCGAACAAGTAACCGAACAAGTGGATTCAGAAGAGACACTGTAAATGTCCCTTTAAGTGTCAGTCGAAAAAGATTGTATACGCCAAGTTACGGCAATGTTTATTCTTTTTTCAATTCTTTTTCGCTTTTTAATTGACGTAGTTCGAGTTTGGATGCTATGTAGTTGTCGATGAATTTCTGATCTTCTTCTTCGAGGCAGTCATAACCCTTTAATAGTCCAGAAGATTGCAGGACATACAAGTTTGGCAATGACGGATCATTACACAAGGGCAGCAATTCCTGAGATGGTGGAAGCTGTAAAGCCAGCGGTGGATGCGGCGAACAGGTTATTCGAGGAATAGTTGTATAGTCTGATATACAGTTTTTAACAAAAATTGTTTATTAGACTATACAATTTGTATTTTGTGAAGTATACTATGGATATGATGATAGATTATACAAATCTGATTGAAATATCAGGAAAAAGAATCAAAAATACAAAAGAAACTTTTATAAGGTCTATTGATAAGAAAATTAACTGGAATTCTCGATTGATTGGAATTAAAGGTTCCAGGGGATGTGGAAAGACAACACTGCTTCTGCAGCATCTAAAGAACAATCATATGGAGTTAGTATTATCTGGAAAAGCTCTTTTTGTAAGCCTTGATAATATCTGGTTTACAAAAAATTCATTACTTGATCTTGCTGAATCTTTCTCCAAAAACGGTGGAAAAATTCTTTATCTGGATGAAGTTCACAGATACGAAGACTGGCCGATATACATAAAAAATATTTATGATGATTATCCTGAATTACAGGTTGTTTTTACAGGTTCTTCTCTCCTTAAGATTCTTGATGCACGTGCAGATTTGAGTCGTCGTGCAGTAATGTATAATATGCAGGGACTTTCTTTCAGGGAGTTTTTGAATATAAAAACCGGAAATGATTTTCAGGAATTATCTTTGGAAGAAATTTTACAAAATCATACAAAATATGCTTTTGACATTTGCAGTAAAGTTAAACCATTTGAATATTTTGATGAATATTTACGAACAGGTTATTATCCTTTTTTTCTGGAAGGTTTGGATACTTACTACATGAAGCTTGAAGAAATTGTAAATATGATATTGGATGTAGAGCTTCCACTTTTAAGAAAAATTGAGATAACTTATGTGCCCAAAATTAAAAAACTTTTGGCAATAATAGCTGAAAGTTCACCATTTATGCTGAATACTTCAAAATTATCTAGTGCTATGGAATTAAACAGAACTACTCTGCTTTCGTATTTAAAGAGCCTTACAGATTCAAAATTGATTGATTCATTATTTAAGGATTTAAAAGGTGTAAGTTCTCTTCAAAAACCAGATAAAATTTTCCTTGAAAATACAAATCTAATGTATTTATATCAGGGAGAAAAGGTTGACGAAGGAAATGTAAGGGAAACTTTCTTAGTAAACCAGCTATCGTATAATCAGACAGTAGAATTATCCGAAATAAGTGATTTCTTTGTAAATGATAAATACACAATCGAATGTGGTGGAAAAAGTAAAACAGGTGAACAGATAAAGACTTTGGAAAATGCTTTTATTGCTGCAGATGGAATTGAAACAGGCAGTGGTTCTAAGATTCCGCTGTGGTTATTTGGATTTTTGTATTAATTATTCAAAAGATGCCACAAAAAAGAAACGGCTTGTTGGATTACCAGCAAGCCGTTGTTGTTTTAAAAGCTATTCTTTCTTTTCTGCTTTTTTCTTTTCGACGTATTCCAGGTGCTCGAATTCCATTAATTGATTGAGCATATCTTTGGCTAGTTGTCTACGTTTTCCTGTAAGGTTATCTAAGCAGAATAAATCATTCAGATTCCGTTTAGCTGTATCTAAAATGTGCAGATCATTTGAATCAAATTGAGTATTATTTTTATCAATTTTATTTCCTGTCAAAAGATATTCAACAGAAATTCCTAACGAATATGCAATATTGATTAAAACATATTCACTTATATTGATTCTTCCTTTGGCCCAATTAGATAGAACCCTGTATGTTAATTCTGGCATATTTGTAAAAAAACAAAGATGTGTTTTTTGATTATCTGCATCAGGACTATTTGTTTTTTGGGCTAGAATTTCGTAAATCCTTTTTCGTATTTCTCGTCTCTTGCCTACAGTGGCATTATAGTCACTTACTTTACCAACAGTATTGTCTGAGGCTAACCACTCAACTGAAACTTCAAAGAAATCTGCAATCATATCAAGAGTTTCTAGTGGGGGCAAAATGTTTTTTGATTTCCAAGAACCAACAGTACTTGAACTCAGATTTAACTTATTAGCGAATTCTTTTCGTGTTATTCCAAGTTCTTTTGAGAGTTCATCAATTTTATTTACTAAAACTATACCATTAAACATTTTCTTTTTTTGAATTTAGTTGACAATAATAAATAATAGATATATATTGAAAACGATAATATCGAAAAATAATTATATTATCGTTTTTAATAATTACTAATCAACACCTGTCAGGTTCGATGATTTGTAATTGCTTGTAATAACAAATTTTAATTGTCTACATATCTTGGCCCATATCCCCGAAAATGTCAACCAAGGTATGGTAGACTAGGAGGCAAAATGCAAAACAATTATGATTTGGATCTTAAAACGATTCAGTTGCAGAATGAAAGACTTTTGAGAGAAATCTCAGAGCTTCATAAGATGTTAGAAGCACCAATAGAAAAAAGTGATGTTTCTAAAGAATTCTATACCGTACAAGAATGTGCAGAAATGAAAGGCGCGGCAAGTTTATCGTCGTATAAAGCTAATCGCTTCATGTTGCCCGGAGCTGGAAACTCAAAATATTGTGTTTATATACTAGGCCGACTTGCGTTTCCTGCTTCTGAGGTAAAACGCTGGCTTACAGTAGATGATAGTTCGTATTTGGACTATGCACGTGAATGCGGTGTTACCGTAATTCCAGAAAAGTATTTGAGGCTTGCTCAAAAAGCCAAACAAAAAGCAGGAGGCCAATAATGAGCTTTAAACGAAGAGAGCCATCGAACGGCAATTCGATGACTCATATATCGCTTTCAAAGGTGCTTCGCAACACTTTTTTCAACGACAAAAGTACTTTATCAAATAAGTATCCTTTTGTCTATTATCAGCGTGGGAGGAACTTGTATGATAAAAAAGCCTTCAAAGAATCCTAAATTCGGACAAGGATTCATCATTCATGATTGGATGATTCGTTGCTTTCATTTACAGGGAGACGCTCTTTTAATTTATGCCTATATTCACTCCTTCAGTAAAGATGGTGAAGGAAAGTATTATGGCAGTTTAAGACAATTGTCTTACTGGTGTGGTAGATCCAGACCGACTGTTATGAAAGTATTGAACAGTCTTTTAGAGAAAGAATTAATCCTAAAAGAAGAGGTACCCTATACGGGACTTAATAAAGCTCGTCATTACTGTAGATATTGGACTACTTTTTCACGGCTCTCTGAAACGGAGCAGGAGAAAATCTTATCCACAACAGTATAAAAAGCTATTACAGTTGGGAAGGAAGTTATCCACGACAGTACAAGAATCTTTACATGTTGTTATCCACGACATGTAAAATATGAATTCACAACAGTACAAATCTAGATAAAAAACATGTAAAGCTGCTTTACACAATATATATATATTATAAATAAATATATATAGGGTAAAAGAATTTTACCATTCAAAATTGCGGTGGATAACTCCTTGTGGAAAACTTTGATTTTTACATGGAGAATTATTTATGAAGTTAGAAACAATTACATCAAAATTTAAAGAAATGTTTTCTTCAATGAAAACAAATAAAGTGTCCTATATTGATATTGATAAAATCAATGTTGATAAAGAATTTGAAAGCATATTTCTTCAGAAAGAAGCTGATGTCCAGAAATTGAAAGATTCTATGGCAAAGAATGGGTTTGATCCAAACTTCCCAGTAATTCTTGCTAAAGGAGTTCCAGAAGTAGATGATAAAACCATTGTAGAAGGGCATAGCCGTTTAAAAGCTGCCAGGCAATTAAATATAACGCGTATTCCATATGTCGAGAAACAGTTTTCTAGTCGTGAAGAGATTATTAGTTTTATTTACAGGATTCAGGTTGCAAGAAGAAATCTCACTGAACAGGAGCAGCTGTTATACATTCAAAAGATGACGGCCATGAAAAATGAAAATGGTAAGCAGGTGAAGACAGATCAACAGATTGCAGATGATCTTGATATTTCTAGACGGCAAGTTTCCAAACTCAAGGAAGTGCAAAAGAAATCTGATTCAGCAACCCTTGAATCATTCATGGCCGGCCAGATATCTCTTAATGCTGCCTACAACAAGATGAAGTTTGAAGAAGTATCTGAAGCTAAGGAAAACACTACTACTTCTACTGTTGCGACAAATACAACTCCCAAGCCTCCTAAAAAGACTTACCAAGATGGTTATTCTGCAGGCATCCGTTATGCACTTCAGGAATTGTCAGCCGGAAAGACAGCTGAACAGTTATTGTCAGAATTGGCTGAATAGGGAGGCTCTATGAATAAATCAAGACCGAATAAAATCACATTCAGACTTTCTGATGTAGAGCTTAAAGCTTTCAAGCAGCGTGTGGAAAAATCTGGATATAACAATCAACAGTTTTTGGCAAAAGTTATTTTCCAAAAGCCTGTAATTGAAAAGGAAGCCGTTAAAGCACTGATGTTTGAATTAAAAAAGCAGGGAGTGAATCTGAATCAGATTGCTCGTAGTTGTAATTCAGGAAATACTGAGTTGGAAAAACAAAGGATTTTACAAACGATTCAAAATTTGGAGGTAATTTATGGCCGTATTCAAAGCTATTAATGTTAAGGTTGGTAAAAATGCCAATCTCAAAGGAATAATTAATTATGTTCTTAAACCTGCTAAAACAGAAGAACAATTGACAACAGGATTCTTTTGCGATGTCCCAAATGCTCTTGAGACTTTCATGGAAACAAAAAAGAATTTTAACAAATTAAAAGGTCGTCAATATTATCATTTTATGCAGAGCTTTCCCCCTATAGAAAATATTACAGCACAAAAGGCTCATGAAGCTGCAGTAAAGTTTGTTAAAAAATGTGCAAAATTCAGAGGCTTTGAAATGATTATTGTGACTCATAAAGACAGAGACCATTTACATACTCATTTCATTATGAATAGTGTAAATTTTTATATGGCAACAAGTTTCATATAACCCGCAAGGAACTTGCTGCCATGAAAGCATTTCAAAACCAGATATGCATAAAGCTGGGGTATTCTCCAGCTCCAAAAAAAGGTTTTGATATGTTTGGACAAAAACGACAAAATGCACGAGCTGATAATTCAAAAACTTATCATGTACTTAAAAAGGCCAAGGCAAAGAACCAGAAAAGTTATTTGATGGATTGTGCAGAAGCAATTAAAAAGTCTTTAAAGATTGCAAAGAGTAAGGATCAATTTATTTCTCTGATGAAAGCTCAGGGATTCGAGACAGAATGGAAAGACAATAAAAAACATATAGTCTTTAAAGATATAAAGCGGGAACAACAAGGGGAGAAAAAATGTAAGACACGTTTATACAAGCTTGCACAATTTTTCCCAGAACTAAAAGATTTCAAAACTAAGGAGAATTTATTAAATGCAATTGGACGAAACAATCAATCAGACAACAGAAGACATCCTGTTACAACAAGCTATAGAGACGAATCAACAGTTGGAGCAAATACAGAACTCATTGACTTTAATTCAGAGTTTGAAAAATATTCTGACAGAGTCGATAAAGAACGTGCTGAACGTGCAGCTGAAGAAACAGCAAGACGCCTTCGAGAATCAGATGAAAGAGAGCAAGAACGAATTAGGACAGAGCAGAGAACTTCACAAAGCTCAATTATCAGAATTCGAAAAAAAATACGATCAGACAATTCAGAGCTTTCGGAACAAGTTGGACATACAGATAAACAGTCTGAGACAAGAACTTCCAAAGGTATCCATCGATAATTGCAAAAAGATTACAGAGAATGCCTGTGATGCTATTGAAAAAAAGATTGAAGAAAATACTAATAAATTAGATGAAGCAACATCAGAACTGACTGATAGACGGTATCATTATGTATTTTTCTCATTTGTTTTATCTATAATTCTTGTGGTTGCTTCTTTCTTCGGTTTACTTTATTTACAGAACTATCGTGCTGGAATGGCTATTGCAGAAGCTAAGGCTGAAGAAGTTCTGGCAGATGAACGTATGAAATTTGAAAATGAAATGGAAGCTGCTAGAAATAAGTTGGCTAATGATATGCAATTAATAAAAACTCAGATTGAAAATGATGCTGTCTTAACTTATGTAAATAGTAAAAAATATAGGGAAGATGCCTGTAAGTTAGTTGCAAGCAATATCAGTAACCTTGATGTTTGTTATTATCTGTATATATATACCAAATCAAAGGATATTGAAAAGTATAAACAAATAAAGGCATTTTATTATGATTATTTAAAATCTGGATATCAACAATATCTGGACAAGTGAACTTGTAATCAGCTTCCAAACCCTCTCCGGTTAGGTCTGAAAAAAAGCAATCCTATGTTTTGGTTGATGAGCATCCAAAGAAATGCTTGAAGAAAGACCATTGGTAATACAGGGTAATAAAGAAAAAGAGATTGGAAACCTCAGCACATCTAATAATGACACGCTAACTCGTTCACAATCTCTTAGTAGAAAGATTATATTTGATTCATCAAATAGTCAAGAGGTTATTTTTATTGACATATATTGTTTTAGTTAGTACATTTTGATTATCTGATTGGAGGAGTTCAATAGGGAATTATACCCTTGCGACGGTACTCCAATCGTTTTTTTTGTCTGCTGTGCAACCTTGCACAAAGTTTATTTAACATAATTTGAATACAAAAAAACTTCTTTTAAGACTAATAATCACACAGTAACCCCAACTCCATCCCCTGAAAAACGGTACAAATGAGACCGTTTTTCAGACGATTCCGTTGTGCTTACTGTGGCAAGATTCGCAAAAGTGACGGCACTGGCGGCCATCATTTTGCCAATCTTGCGAGGGAACTTTGTCCCCTTCGAACCTCTACTCGTCGTATACACTCCGACTTTATGAATATCGAAGCACCGTTCGATATTCATAAAGCAAAGGCTTGCAGCCTTTGGAAACCGCTCTAGGGGCATTTCGTTTGCCCCTCAAACACTGCGCAACATTGCACACTCAAAAGTTGTGTGCAATGTTCCCCATTGTTTTCACCCCGTCGAGCAACGTTCAGCCGTTGCATCACTGTTATGCATCTTCTTCTTTTTTAGTGAATAGTCTGCTTTTTTGTGTTATAATTACTTGATAACTAATACTATCGGAACTTGGAATATTTAATGGCAGAAGATAAAGATTTA
>JAFZWX010000049.1 GCA_017617145.1 Treponema sp.
ATGAGATTATGGAATTTCGAAAGATATTTGACACAATCCCGGAACAGTTTGATAAGTACAGACCGCGTTACAGCAAGGAACTTTTTGATGCTTTGATTGATTATGCAAAAATTGGTCAAGGGAAAAAGGTTCTTGAAATTGGACCTGGAACTGGTCAGGCAACCGTCCCGATTCTTGACACCGGCTGCGACTATCATGCGATTGAACTTGGCGAACATCTTTACGCAAAAATGCAGGAAAAATATGGTGCTCGCCCAAATTTCAATATTGTAAATGATGATTTTATTACTCATGATTTTGGCTCCCAGAAATTTGATATGATTTATTCGGCAGCAACGATTCAGTGGATTCCTGAAGATGTTGCCTTTTCAAAAACTTACGACCTGCTCAAAGAAGGCGGTACTCTTGCCATGATGCTTGTTTCTGCAGATTATAAGTCGACAAACGAAGCTTTATATGCGGATATTCAAAAAGTTTACGACCAGTATTTCAAACCGGAATACGAGTATGAGCACAAAAGCTTTCATTATGACAATGCCATGAACTACGGTTATAAAAATTTTGAACGCCGTGATTTTTATGGCGAGCGAAAATTCACTGCCGATGAATACGTTGCTTTTTCCAAAACACACTGCGACCATCTTGTAATCCCAGAACCATACGAAATAAAGTTTTTTGATGGCTTACGCAATGCCGTTCTTGCACATGGGGATAGCGTTGTATTCAAAGATACTTATGTTTTGTATCTGGCGAAGAAATAAAAAAATGGGGAAGGGAAGACAATCATGATTAAAGGAATCCATCATATTTCAATGAAATGCGGTACGGCAGAAGAACTGGCCAAAGTCCATAAATTTTATATTGAACTTCTTGGTATGAAAATCATCCGTGAGTGGGCAGAGGGCATGATGATTGATACAGGAAACGGTCTGCTCGAGATTTTTACAAATGCAGAAGGAACTCACGTGCTTGGTGCAATTCGTCATTTAGCCCTTCTTACAGATGATGTTGATGAAATTGCAGCAAAGGTCAAAGCTGCCGGCTACGATCTTTTTATTGAACCGAATGACAAAGTTATACCTTCAGATCCGCCTTATCCAATTAGAATGGCCTTTTGCTATGGTCCCCTTGGCGAGCAGGTTGAATTTTATACCGAACAATCGTGAATGAACTCTTGACAAAACTACTTCTTTAGAAGTAGTTTTATATTATGTCCAGGATTACTTTGTATCACGGTTCAAATAAGATTGTTTCTCAGCCGCTTTTTGGAGAAGGAAAGGTTTACAATGATTATGGGCGTGGTTTTTACTGCACGGAAAATCCTGAGCTTGCAAAGGAATGGGCCTGCCCTGCACCAGAAGATGGATTTTCAAATTGTTATGAGCTAGAGACTGATGGCCTTAAACTTTTAGATTTACAATTGCCCGAATATTGTACATTGCACTGGCTTGCCTTGCTTGTAAATAACCGTCGTTTTGATTTGTCCACTCCAATTTTGCGTCAAGGATTTTATTATCTTACACAAAACTTTTTGATTGATATTTCCAATTATGATTTGATTAAGGGTTATCGGGCCGATGATTCATATTTCTCTTTTGCGCAGGCATTTATTTCGAATCAGATTTCGTATGCACAATTACAGGCTTCTATGAAGTTAGGAAAGCTTGGTGAACAGATTGTGTTAAAAAGTCAAAAGGCGTTTAATACAATTACTTTTACTGGTTATGAAATTGCAGAAGGAAAAAAGTATTGTACTCTAAGAAAAAAGCGGTTAGAAAAGGCAAACGAAGATTATAAGAAAACTATAGAAACAATGGATATTGAAGGTTTGTTCATCCGCGAATTAATTTTACAGGAGGTAAAAAATGACGACCCACGCTTACGATAAATTCCTTTTGCCTGGCGTAATGAATAATCTTGGTTTTGCTGTTGATTTTGCCGTGAATGGTTGTGCTGTGCCGGCAGACTCGTTTTATGATTTTTTTATTGCCTCAAAAGTGGCCAAGGAAATGGAAGCAGGCTCTCCTGTTTTTATCTGTGGAAGCTCAGGAACAGAACTTGCTCTTGCAGTTTTTGATCGTGTTGGTTTTAAGAGTGATGCTGCAGAAAAGGAGTTTATTCGTTTTGACCGGACCCCCGAATATTGGGCTGGCTGGATTCTTGCATATTATCAGTGGAGTAGTGGCATTTCATTTTCAAAAATCAGAGACTATATTCCTTTTCATGATATTATCAATATGTATTACCCCCTGCACGAAGCACCTAAAGAAAAATTTTCTGATGTTATGAATGAACTTATTTTACGAAAAAATCAGGAGCGAGGAACAAATCTTCATCGTCTTAGAAAAGTAGCTGGCCTAACTCAAAAAGAACTTGCAGAACTTTCCGGTGTAAATCTGCGAACCCTGCAACAGTATGAAATTGGTCTTAAAGATATTAATCATGCAAGCGGTTCATCTATTAATGCACTTGCCCTTGCCTTGCACTGTAATTTTTATGATGTGATGGAATTAGATTTGAAGAAATAGTTGAAATTGATTTTGCAGCGTAGTGAAAAGATATAGTTTAAGTAGATTTTTCTGATATAATAAAAAAAGAAACAATACATATAAGGGATTATTGTATGATAAACTATACCAAAGCAGATTTGAACCGTCTCGATGAAATCATAAAACTCCGCCTGGACTTTCTTCGCGAGGATGTTGGACCGCAGACTCCAGAGGATGAAGCTACTATGAAAGCGCAGCTTGAAGTCTATTTTAAAAATCATCTTAACCGCGATTGTTTTGTTTTTACAGCGGTGGAAAATGAAACAATTATTTCAATTGCCTTTTTGTTGATCTTAGAAAAGCCGGCGAATCCAAGGTTTCTTCATGGCCGCATTGGAAACATTATGAACGTTTATACAGTTCCACAAAAACGCCGACAGGGAATTGCAGGAAATGTCATTAAGCAGATTATAGAATTCGGAAAAACTCAGAATCTTGATTTTCTGGATTTAAAGGCTGCTCCAATGGGATATCCTTTGTATAAAAAACTTGGCTTTGACGATGCCGACAATCGTTGCAAAGGAATGGTTTACAGGTGCTGAGCATCTATCACAAAGGGCCTTACGATAACATCGGAGAAGTCTATGCTTTTATCATGAAATACGCGGAAGAAAACGGCTATCAGCCTGCCGGCCTGACCAGGGAATGCTATATTGACGGAATCTGGAACAAGGAAAGCGCTGACGATTGGCTGACAGAAATTCAGCTGCCGGTTCGCTGAGCGAAGAAGCGGAAGCCAGCAAGCGCTTGTTAA
>JAFZWX010000006.1 GCA_017617145.1 Treponema sp.
GGAACTGCGACAATGGAATTTGCAAAATCATATTATAAGGACTGGAAGAAATTCACTCTGGTCACGCCGGCAGATAAAAATCAGAATGTCAAATTTTATACTGAGAAGTGCGGTTTTAGAATTGACGGTTTTGAGATGGACAGCGGCGTGAAAGTTGCCCGGTTTGTTTTAAAAAGAGATTAAGGAATTCAAAAATGTTTAAGATAGAAACAAAAGATTTAATTCTTCGCGATATTCAAAAATCAGATTTACAAAAACATTTGTATTGGCTTACTCAAGAAACCGAATGGTGGAATTGGGATGCTGCCTGCTGGTATCTTTTGGAATTATCGGAAGAACAACGTAAAATTGAAATAGAGAAACTAATGCACGGATTAGAAGGTTTTCTGGAAATGATAAGTAACAAATCCGCTGATGATACCAGATATAGTTTTCAAATAGAAGAAAAAGTTTCGGGCGAATATATCGGATATATTTCCTGTTATTGCATAGATTCAGATTTTAATGCAACAGATGAAGAAGATTTGTATGCCTTTGGAATTGATATTCCTGAAACAAAATTTCGTGGTAAAGGATATGGAGAACAGGCTTTTTCTGCTGCAATAAAATATTATAAATCAAAAGGAATAGATGAAGTTTATACACAAACTTGGAGTGGTAATAAGCCTATGATTCGTCTTGCAGAAAAAGTGGGCTTCGAATTGATTAGTGTAAGGAAAAATCTTAGAGAGCATAATGGGAAAAAATATGATGCCCTGACATTTAGGATTTAAGTGGGGCGTAGAGTGAAAATGATAGAATTCAAAAAGCCAAGTGATTTTCCAAAAGGAACTTTTTACAATCAGCTGGCGGAAACTATATTGATTATGAGATTGTGTTGAGAAAATAAATTGAGGAAGGAATTGAATTATGAAAAAATGGTACGATGAAGAATACGAGTTCACAGTGGAAGTAACCGGATTTTTACATGGTGACCACACAGAACGTTATTGCCGAAACGGTGAAGAACCTGGCGACATTTACAAGTGCACTTACGGCTGCCCGGTGAATAAGGATGGGTATGGAATCTGTTCTAAAACTATGATGATGCTTTATCCTTTGATGGAAGCTATAAGAAGCGGTGGTGACTTGGAAAATCTTGGCGGCGACAGTAAGTATACAAAAACTATTGTCTGCCCGGATGGTTGTGTGATATTTAAGCTTACGGCAAAACCTCTTGGAAACGAAAACTTTCACAAAGGCGGCTTCTGGAAATATCCGGACGAAACAAAATAATTGATAGGATTATTTTGACAAATACAATATGGAGTGCCTGGATGAAATATAATCAAAATGTGATTTTGAAAAATGGAAAAGAAGCTTTAATTAGAAATGGCGATGCTCAAGATGGTTTGGCTGTTTTTGAAGTTTTTAATCAGACACATGCAGAAACAGATTATCTTTTGAGTTATCCAGATGAAAACAGTTATGATTCAGAACAGGAAGCAAAGTTTTTAGCCGAAAAAACTCAGAGTCAGAATGAAATAGAATTGATTGCCACAATAGACGGAAAAGTTGTTGGAAGTGCTGGCATAGAAGCTGTTGGAAAAAAAGATAAGCTAAAACACAGGGCAAGCTTTGGAATAAGTATCTTAAAAGAATATTGGGGACTTGGTTTAGGCAAAGCTCTGACTCAAGCCTGTATCAAATGTGCAAAAGAAGCCGGTTATGTACAACTGGAACTAGATGTCGTCGCAGAAAATACAAGAGCCCTTGATTTATACAAGAGTCTTGGCTTTGTAGAATACGGCAGAAACCCAAAAGGCTTTAATTCCCGAATTTGTGGATTTCAGGAATTGGTTTATATGCGATTAGAATTATAGGAATAAAATCATGAACGCAAAATTAATAGGATTATTCAGTGGATTTCCGACTCATCATTTTACTGATGAAATTGCAAAGGTGCTTTGTGAAAATTTAAGCGAACGGAAAAGTCTTGTTTTTATAAGTGCCGACCCGGAAAACTTTGCGCAGAATGATGACGACGAAAACGGTATGCATCAGATGTTTGCAGAACGCGACATGGCATTTGCAGAGCATCATGTAATTGACCGGCGGACGAGTGCGACAGATGCAGCTGCTCTTATACGACAAGCTGATTGCATCTGGCTTATGGGCGGCGAAGTTACCTGGCAGATGAAGCTGATCTGCGACTTAAATCTTATTCCGGAGCTTTTGGCAAGCCATGCTGTAATTCTTGGAGTAAGCGCCGGTTCAATGAACCTTGGAAAATACGTTGCCGAAGTGTGGGAATCAAAAAGTTTTTATGAAGGAATCGGGCTTACTGACTTTACAATAAAAGCTCATTATGAACCAGACGCATACTTTATTCCGGAGCTGAAAAAAATGTCAATGCTTCATCCGATTATCGCCATGGAAGATGAAAGCGCAATTTTCATAAGCCGTGATAAAATCCTGAAGCTTAGAAAAATGTACAAAGTTGACAAGGGCGAGATTTGCGAGGATGCATAATAGTAACAAAAGTTACTCTAGAGTAACCAAAGACACCATTGCGGATTCACAAAATGCACCTTATAGTATACTAGAGGATTATAACAATGGTATTAAAAGTTAAAACAGATGTCAGAATTTTTCTTCTAAAAGTAAATTGGTATGTTATTGCAGGTATAATTGTTTATTCTTTTTTTTATTTGTATCACGGTAGAATAAAACTTTCGCCACTTCTTCCCTTTTTGATTGGTACTGTAATATCATCAATTGAAAGTTTTTTTCCAGGAAAAAGAATACATCTTCAAAACTCTTATCTTTATCTGAAAAACAATAAAGAGGAGCCAAATTCTTTAAAAGATATTCCAATTAAACCGACAGATATTTCCGGTTATATGTTGAATAATCCTTTTCCTAAATTCTCCAAGTGGTGTGATTCATCAAAAAATATCACTTTGTTTTTAAATAATGGAAAATACATAATTCTCTCTGCAAAGGATCAGGAATTGTTTTTAATGAAATGGCTCAAGGAAAATTATATCAGAGAAGAAACAAGAACATCAAAACGCGGGATTATCGAAACTGGAATTATTACAATTCTAAGTTTGTGTATTTTCTTATTTTATCTTCTTTTATATAAAAACGATACTTTAAAAAATTCTGATTTTTTATACTTAATAACTTCTACGGTTTGTCTTGCATATAATTTGATATATATTATAACAGGACTTGTATTAAAAAGACGTGAAAGTCTTTTAGAAAAATAATTTTTTTTGCATTGCCAGGAGGCATTTATGGACAAAGAATGGTCAGAAAAAAACAAAAAGATGCAGACACAGATTGCGAAGGAAAATACTTTTGCTGAAGGAATCAAAATGCTGCTTGAATTGCGCGCTCAGATTTTTGAACAGATAACTGCAATTGTAAATACTTTTCCGCCTGTTGCATTTTATCAGCTGCCGTTCGGTGGCGGAGAAGGAAATCATTGTACTACTCTTGCCTGGTCGCTGTGGCACACATTCAGAATTGAAGATATTGTTGTTCACACTTTGATTTTGCAGGATAAGCAGATTTTAATGCAGAGTAGTTGGCTTAAGAAAACCAAAAGCCCGATTATCACAACCGGTAACGAGCTTGATGGCGAACAGACCGTAGAGTTTTCAAAACAGCTTAATGTGAAGGCGGTATATGAATACTGCAAGGCCGTGATGGATTCAACAAATGAGTTTTTGGGCCGCCTGCAGTTTGCGGATTTGAAAAAGAAGTTTTCTGACGCAGACAAACAAAGGCTGATTGAAAGCAAGTGTGTGAGCCCCGATGAAAGTTCCGCCTGGCTCATTGATTTCTGGTGTGGCAAAACCATAAAAGGCCTGATTCAAATGCCTCTTTCGCGCCACTGGATTATGCATGTGGAGGCAATGCGACGCATAAAAAATAAACTGTGCCAGGAAGCAAAAAAAGGTGTAAATCTTATTGCTTACTGCGGCCTTTACTGCAAGCAATGTTTTTTGACTCAATGGTGTGGTTCGTGCAGAACTATTTACAACACCTGTTCCTTTGCGCTTTATTCTCCAGGTGGAGTTTGCCCGAATGCCACCTGCTGCAAAGAAAAAGGACTCGAAGGCTGTTATGAATGCAACGAGCTTTATAACTGCCACAAAGGCTTCTACGCTCTGGACGAAGAAACAAACGCTGTAAGAGTTCTTGGTCTTTTCATCCAGAAGTACGGCAAAAAAGAATTTATTAAAGTCATAGATTTTATGCATCAACAAAAGAAGTTCCAGAAGGTTCAGGAAGTGCTCGGCTGTGATATCGATGAAGGGTTGAAGCGGCTGGAAGAATGGCGAAAGAAGGTTCTGGGGTAATTATCAGAAAAAGTAAACGAATATGAACTTGAAAACAAACCGTCTTATAATTACAAACTTTACTCTCGATATGGCACAGACTGTTCATAAAAATTCTCTTGATGAAGATACAAGACGATTTTTGCCTGATGAAGTTTTTGAAACTGTTGATGCCGCAAAAGAGACAATTAGTTTTTTGATGTCGCAGTACGAAAACTCAGACTCAGTTGGGCCTCTGGTATATCCTGTTCTACTTGCTGATGGAACAAACATCGGCTATGTACAGGCAGTCCCGACAGAAAATGCTGCATGGGAAATCGGATATCACATTGCA
>JAFZWX010000050.1 GCA_017617145.1 Treponema sp.
AAGGTGCGTTATGACTTCATCGGCGAAAGCTTCGCCACCAGGACAGGCAACAATCGCAAGACTTGTTGGCTCGGTATAAGGCATAATAGACCTCTTATATAGTGTGGTTTATACCTGTACTATACTACATTTAGTGTTTTTTGGGAATACCGGGGGTGTTCATCTTGCGAATTAGTCACTTTAGACGAAACCGGCTTTTTTTATTTGCGAATAAGCAATTTTGATATTATAATGTATATATCTTATTTTAAAGGATGCGCTATGAACGTTCACAACTTAATGGAAGACCTTGTTATTCAGAATGTTGATATCATGTACGATCAGGTAAAAGAAGCAAATGCCGCGTGGCTTACCTGCGATTGCGAGAACTGCAGGCTCGATACTGTAAGCTATGTTCTAAACAGGATTCCGCCTAAATATATTGTTTCGGGTCGGGGTGTAACACATGCTTCTGAAACTTTGAACAACAAGCAGTTCATGGCCGATGTAAATGCGCTTATTCTTGAAGGAATGCGAACTGTAAGCTCTACAAAAAGACCTTTCCATTCAAATGACCGCAAAGATTGTTCCGTCGTTGCAGATAATAAGCCTTCCTTTAATTTTCCAACCTTTACAGGAACAATTCTTGACGGCTTAAACTTTGAACCTATTACAGGCGCCATCGTCACAATTAAAATGGACGGAAAGCCTGTAGAAATGATTGATAAAACCTGGAGCAATCCATATACAACCTGCAAGAGTACAAAAGGAACCTTCTCTTTCTGGGCAAAATCAATTCCTGCCGAAAAAGAAGGCGAACAAAAGCGATTTGTATTTACGTTTGAAATTTCTGCACAGGGTTATGTAAGCACTGTTTACAATATTGGAGTTCCTGTTATAAGCGAAAGTTCTTCCCGCAAAGAAATAGACTCCACCTACTTCCTGAAGCTTAAAGATTTCATCCTCTTCAAAGAGGGAATCGAAAATCCAATGGAATAATCTGCTGGAATAATCCGGCAGAAAATGCCTTCAGTCAACAGAAGGAAATTGTTCTCAGTCATTTTCAGCTACGGTCACAACCTCGATTCGTTTATAAAAAAATAATTAATTTTTTACACCGATTTTCTTTCTATTAATCTACATGGAATCTTTATATCGTTTGTTTCAATTTCCTTGCCGTTTATTTTTTGCAAAAGCACAACTGCAGACTCGCGGCCAATTTCTTCAAGCGGAATTTCCATAGTTGTAAGCGGCGGTGTAAGATAGTCACTCATTTCGCGGTTATCAAAACCAGCTACAGCATAATCTTTTCCGGGAAGTTTGCCCTGCGCATACAAATAGTCATAAACACCAGCAGCCATTAAATCATTAAAACAGAAAATACAGGTAAAATCGTTTGATTTTTTAAACAGACGCTCACAAGCTTTAACACCACCTTCCCTGCTCCAGCCGCCCGCTTCAACAAGCTCTTTATTAATAGAAAGCCCAGCTTCGGTCATTGCTTTTTCAAAACCACCAAGACGGTCTTTTTCATGTTTATCGCTTTTTGCACCGCCGATAATCGCAATTTTTTTGTGACCCTTTTCAATAAGATGCTTTGTCATTATATATGAAGATTCAAAATCGTCAATTTTAATAGTAGGAAGTTTGTTATCAGTCTGATAAGCATAGGCAATTACAATAGGAACACCAGTATTTTCGCTAAAGTATTCAATATCATGCGCATGTGCCGCAATAAAAAGAATCCCATCAACTTTTATAGAAAGCATTTCATCTACCGAAGCCCGTACAGCATTTGCATATTCAGGTGAATCAGGTTCGTTTCCCCATTTTGAATAAAGACGCAGAGTTTCTATGATAGTTTTATAACCTTGTGCCTCCAGCTGATCCAGAACACCTTCTACAAGATCCGGAGAACTGAATGCACCAATATCATCAATAATCAAACCTACAGTATTTGTTTTACGGGCGCGCAAAGTTCGTGCCATGTAGTTCGGTTTGTAACCGGTTTCAGCAATTATTTTTAGAACCCTCTGTTTTGTCTGTTCAGAAACATTCGATTTTCCATTGAGAATATTTGAAACAGTTGCAATCGAAACATCACACTTTGCTGCAAGTTCTTTTAAGGTAATCATACAGAAATAGTAAAACGATTTACAAGAAAATTCAAGACATACGCGGTCCTGCTCCTCGCTCGCACCCGACTTACAAATTTTTCCAATTACTGCTATAATCACAAAAAAGGAAAACTATTATGAACGAAACACTAATCAAACAGTACAAACAATTTTTAGACAACGGAAAAACAGAACGGGAATGCGTAGACCAGCTGATTGCCCGTGCAAAAAAAGACGGTTTTAAAGACCTTGCATCGTGCAAAACACTTAAAGCCGGCGACAAGGTTTATATTACAAAAATGAACAAAGCAATTGCGCTTTTTGTTTTAGGAAGCGAACCTCTCGAAAACGGAATGAATATTCTTGGTGCACATATAGATTCGCCACGACTCGATGCAAAACAGAATCCGCTTTACGAAAAAGACAACATTACATATTTAAACACACACTACTACGGCGGAATCAAAAAATATCAGTGGACAACAATTCCTCTTGCAATTCACGGAGTTGTGTGCAAAAAAGACGGAACTACTGTAAAAGTTGCAATTGGCGAAGACGCAGCAGATCCTGTTTTCTGCATTTCTGATATTTTACCGCATCTTGCTCAAGAGCAGATGAAAGATAAAGCCAGCGATTTTATTAAGGGAGAAGACCTTGATATAATAATGGGCTCATCAGTTCCTCTTTCAAAAAATGCAACAAAAGAAGAACAGAAAAAAGATAAAGAAAGAAGCAAAAAACTTGTACTTTCACTGCTTAAAGAAAAGTATAATATTGAAGAAGAAGATTTTGAGTCGGCTGAACTTGAAATTGTACCGGCTGGTGCTGCCCGCGATATGGGGCTTGACCGCTCACTCATTCTTGCTTACGGACAAGATGACCGCTCATGTGCCTTTACTTCTGCAGCAGCTTTGTTTGCAGTAGCGAAGAGTGAAAAAAACCTTAAGCGTACAGTCTGCTGCCTCTGTGTAGATAAAGAAGAAATTGGAAGTGTCGGCGCAACAGGCATGGCATCTAATGCTTTTGAAAACATGGTTGCAGAACTCATTTCACGCACACAAAAAACTTACAGCGACCTTTCTTTGCGACGCTGCCTGAACAATTCAAACATGCTTTCTTCTGATGTAAATGCTGCTTATGACCCTATGAATGCAGGCCTTTACGACAAGAATAATGCTTCGGTTTTGGGCGGTGGAATTGCTTTCCAGAAATATACAGGAAGCCGTGGAAAATACGATGCCAGCGATGCAAACCCGGAATTTATTGCAAAAGTTCGCGCCTGCATGGACAAAGCCGGTATCCGCTACCAGATGGCAGAGCTTGGAAAAGTTGACCAGGGTGGCGGTGGAACAATTGCCTACCACGCAGCAAAATATGGAATGAATGTTTTAGATGCAGGCGTTGCAATTTTGAGCATGCATGCCCCATGGGAAATTTCATCAAAAGAAGATATCTGTCAGATTTTCGAAGGTTATAAGGCGTTTTTAGGAATATAGATTGTCGGGTCAAGCCCGACAATGACATGGGGGGGCAGCACGACAATGACAGGTTGTGTCATTCCCGTGCTTGACACGGGAATCTACTTACTACCTAAAAGGATTTCATAAATTCTGTCAAAATCACCTTTCGAACTAAACTTGATTTCAATGGAGCCTTTTGAAGTGTCTCCTTTGAAGTCAACGTCTTTTACGCCAAACAAATTGCGGAGCTCCTGCTCAAAAAGTGCAATATCCGGATCCTTGCGGGCCATTTTCTTTTCGGTCTTTTTTGCGGCAGCGCGTCCACCGTTGTTGTAGGTTTCGGCAAGAGCTTCGGCTTCGCGAACAGAAAGTCCAGAGCCTACAATTTTTCCATAAAGAATGCGCATGTCGGCATCGTTTTTTACCATCAGAAGTGCGCGTGCATGACCAGAAGAAATCTGTCCGCTGGCAAGGGATTTCTGAATATCGGCAGGAAGTTTTAAAAGTCTCAGAGCATTTGCAACAGTAGAACGATTTTTACCTACGCGTTTTGCAACCTCATCCTGAGACAAATCTCCCATCTGAATAAGATTATAGTAAGCAGTTGCTTCTTCTACCGGATTTAAGTCGGCACGCTGAATATTTTCTATGAGTGCAAATTCAAGCTTCTGCTGTTCATCAAATTTTCGCAGCTGAACCGGAACCTTATCAAGTCCAGCCATTTTAGATGCGCGAATACGTCTTTCACCTGCAATGATATAAAAGGTGTTATCTTTTCCTTCAATCTGTTCTATGATGATTGGTTCCAGAATACCGTTTTGTTTAATCGAAGCACAAAGTTCTTCAAGGTCCTTCTGGTTAAAATCAACACGAGGTTGTTTTGGATTTGGTTTAAGAAGATTTACGTCGCACCACAAACAACCGTCACTATCAACTTCAATACAGGCAGGAACATTTGCCGGTCTTCCACCCTTTGAAACCTGAACACTATGAAGTCCAAGTCCTCTGGAAATTAATACTTCTTCGCTTGCCTCGGGATTATTTTTAATTAACGCATCAAGGCCTTTTCCTAATCCTTTTTTAGCCACGACGGATTACCTCCTCCGCCAATTTTTCATAACTTTTTGCGCCCATACATTCAGGGTCATATTTGCAGATTGGAAGTCCGTGCGAAGGAGCTTCTGAAAGCCTTACATTGCGTGGAATAATCGTGTTGAAAACAACATCCTTAAAATATGATTTAACCTGAAGCACAACATCCTGAGCCAGACGTGTGCGTGAATCGTACATTGTAAAAAATATTCCGCCGATTTTAAGATCCGGATTGATTTCTTTTTGAACCTTCTGAACTGTCTGAAGAAGAAGTGTAATTCCTTCAAGGGCAAAATATTCACACTGCATAGGGACTAAAACAGAATCGGCAGCGGCAAGACCATTAAGAGTAAGAATTCCCAAAGATGGCGGACAGTCTATTAAAATATAATCGTATTTTGTTTTGAATGGTGCAATGGCATTTTTAAGATAGTATTCCCAGTTTTCCTGATCAACAAGTTCAATAGCAGAACCAGACAAATCAATATCGGCACTGATTGCATCAAGATTTGGAATAGATGATTTTTTTACAGCTGCTTCTGGAGCTGCAGTTCCGGCAAGAAGTTCGTAAATTGTAGGCTTATCCTTTGAAACACCTACACCGCTCGACATATTTCCCTGAGAGTCAAAATCTACAAGCAGAACCTTTTTGCCTGCAAGTGCGATGTATGCACCAATATTTATGGCGGAAGTTGTTTTTCCAACGCCACCTTTTTGATTTACAAAAACGATTGTCTTAGCCATGTTGACAGTATAACAATTTTTTGGAAAAAGGTATACTAGAAGAAACATTGTAATTTAGATATTAAAATGAATTTATGAGAAAAATCAGACCTCTCCCGTGGAAAATGTCTGAGGCCAACAGAAGGAAGTTGTCCTCAGACATTTTCCACTCCGAGTTCTGATTTTTAAGATAATTCAGATAAGGAAAAAAATAATGATTCTTTCTATAACATTTTCAAAACCTTGTTCTGCTGTTGATGAAGCTCTGGGCAGAGATTATGAAAAAATTAAGGTGAAAATTGAAAACTCTGGCGGGAAAACCGGGTATTTTATGGAAATGTTTACTCAGAAACAGGTTTTTCATAGGCATTTGACGGCGGAGGAACTTGAAGATTTCATAAAGACGCATGCGGGAACTACTTTTAAAAACTGTGTTGAGCAGACTGATAGTGAAGAAATAACTATTCTGGCAAATAAAAAAGGAAAAATAACACGGATTGTAAAGAAACTTGAAGGGACAGCGGGTGTTCAGGCTGGCGGTGATACTTCGGAAGGGAAAAACTACATCATAAAAGAAGGCGTGCCTGTTCCATTTCTGGTTGTTCTTGGAGTTATGACCCCCGAAGGAAAAGTTATTGCTTCGCGTTACAGCAAATTCCGCCAGATAAATAGATTTCTGGAGTTTGTAGATGATGTTTTGCCTTATGCTATTACAGAGGGCGAACCTGTACGAGTAGCTGATTTTGGATGTGGAAAATCATATTTGACGTTTGCAGTTCATTATTATTTAACAGAAATAAAGCAGGTACCTTGCCAGATTGAAGGTCTTGACCTTAAGCAGGATGTTATTGATTTTTGTAATCAGACAGCACAGAAACTTGGACTTAAAAATCTGAACTTCCGTGTAGGAAATATTTCTGATTATTCTGGAGACGCCAGCCCCGACATTGTAATGACACTTCATGCCTGCGACACTGCAACCGATTTTGCATTAAAGTATGCAGTAAGTCATGGGGCAAAAGCAATTTTAAGTGTTCCCTGCTGCCAGCACCAGATAAATACACAAATTACAAATAACCGTAAAGGCAAAATTAAGCAGCCGGACTCCCCGCTGGAACCAATTTTGAAACATGGATTGCTGCGGGAAAAGTTTTCGTCGATTCTGACAGATGCACTGCGCGCAGAATGGCTTGAACAACAGGGATACAAAGTGCAGCTTTTGGAATTTATTGACGAAGAGCATACACCTAAGAATATTTTGATAAGGGCGGTAAAAAAAGGACATATTGAGCCTGCTTGCCCTGAGCCATGTCGAAGGGTCGAAGCACCGCAAATTCTAGACGATCTTAATATAAAGCAGGAATTATGGAAGTAACCCTTCGACAGGCTCAGGGACCGCGGCTTTCCACGCATCAATAAACTCAAACATAAACTGCTGGATGTCGCTGAACCACTTTTTCTGGAACTTGCAGGCTTCGATGCCTATGTAGCGGAAGTGCCAGCATTCCCACCGGTAGCCGGTTACGTCTTCGTAGCCTTGAGGGAAACTCAGACTCCAGCCATATTCTTCGGCGTGGGCGTTGAGCCATTTGCAGCCGTCGGTCAGGGAATAGGAATCTTCAATGTTTCCAAAATCTACTGCGGCGCCTAACTGATGCTGGCTTGTACCCGGGCGTGCTGATTCGCGTTCTGCTTCTTCAAGACCGTCTACACTAACCCAGTAATTAAACGTGCGTTTCTGTGTTTCGTAGGAACGGTAGGTTGAACTAACATCAAGAGTAACTCCATCTTTTTTGGCAGCACGGCTCATTTCGGCAAGAGCGTCGGCGGCATCTTCGCGTAAAGATAAAGTTGTTTTGTTTATGATGTAGTCATTGTTCTGAACAAGTTTACGCAGGTGAGTTGGCTCGTAGTCGGCACCTACTGTGTGAGTTTTATCGATAAGATAATACAAACTAAGATCATCTTTTGGGAAGGCTTTTTCTATTTCAAGAACTTTTTTGAGGTCTGTCAGAAACTCATTCGGGTCACCGTTTGGAATTGCAGCCTTACAGCGGTCGGTCATTGAAACAAGCACGCGGTTTAGTTTTTCTAGTTCGGGGTCAAGTTTTATTGGTTCGGTTGCGGTAGATTGTGCTTTTGGGGTTGTATCATTTTTTGCAGAAGAATCCGCCTTTGATTTTGCGCAACCAGTTAGAGAAATTGTGAATAATATAAAAATGGCAAAAAGATTTTTCTTCATTTTAACCTCACTACATTGACCCTTCGACAGGCTTTGGGACCGTGCTATACCTGCAGTTCGCCTCTTATTAAAATCTGCTTTTTGCTGCCGTCGGCATATTCAAGAGTAATTGTCGGGTCGCGAACTACACCATCAAGATGAATAAGGCTTGGAGCATCGTTATCGTAGTTTTCACCAATAGCAAAGTGGCAGGTATGGAAGGCTTTTTCATCTTCGAGCATGTTTCCTGTAATCTGGGCTGCAGGATTCAAGCCAATTCCAAGCTCGCCAATGTTTCGTGCATTTCGCTTATAAACTACGCCCTGACCTTCCGGCAGCTTCTTTTCTTTTTCGTAGGCAATGGCACGCTGTTCTGCTTCGGTGATTGTTTTAAGAAGACGCTTAGCTTCGGCTCCACCTTCTATTTCTTTTACAAAACCTTCTTCTACTTTACAAACAATAGGAGTTTCAATAATTGCGTCTCCGTCGGCAAAGGTCATTGAACCGTCATAAACAATTACACCTTCACAACCACCAACAATCGGGCTTATAAAAACTTCACCGGCAGGAATGTTTCCGCCAGTTCCAGGCTTTGTAAAATCTCCGTCATCGAACATGAGCTTGCGGTCTTTTACAGGAATCTTGAGGTCAGTGCCGCCAGGTGCTGTAACAAAAACATTAACTGCACCTTTAAAAACTTCATCAAGCTTACGACAGCGGGCATTCAATTCCTTGTAATCAATTGCGGCTGTGCGGTTCATCATGTCTACTGAAATACCTGGAGTCCAGGCGCCGCGCATTGTTTTTTTACCATCAAGAAGATAGTCAAAAATGTGTGTATATTCCTGACCATCTTCGGCAATATAAGGCTTTGCTGTTGCACCAGGATCTTTCCCAAGTTTGATATTTGAAATTGAAAAACAAACCTCTGGTTCTGTTGCAATAGCGGCAAGAACTTCGGGATTAGAATTATCAAAGCTTGTTTTATCCGGCTGAAAAATTAATGTTGGAAGTGCACCAGCTTCGGCACTTGCAGTAAATAATTCCTGAGAAATTTCTGCAGTTGCCGGATTTGCAATTATTAAAACGCGCTCGCCTTTTTTTACAGCTACTACATCCTGAACAACAACCTGGGCAGGTGTGCGGTCTTTGGATGATGAGTCCATTTTATTCTTTAATTTGTCTATTAGCATGTTATCTCCTTGTTGAACATATGTCATTCCCGTGCTTGACATGGGAATCTATCATCTAAAAGATGTCCGGGTCAAGCCCGAACATGACACTTAAACTCTTATAATTACTAAATTCCTCTCCGAATTTTCCAAGCCTGGTACCTTTAGAGGACACACCTCGTACTCGCCGACAAGACTCTTAATTCCATTCATTTCTTCTTTTATATTATCACTTTTTGCTTTGTAAGCACACAACACACCGCCTTTTTTTACCATACGAAGCAATGTTTTTGTCATTTTTTCATCAAGCGGACGGAAGGCTCGGAAGGTTATTAAATCAAAACTTTCTGCAGGCACCCGCTCTGCTTCGAGATTCTGAACTTCTACATTTTTAAGTCCAAGCAGCGCACAGCAGTTTTCCAAAAAAGAACAGCGCTTTGCCATGCGTTCAACAAGCTTAAATTGAAGAGTCGACGCCCCTGAACCACCTGCACACAAAAAGGCAGCAGCAAGCGGAATACCGGGAAGCCCACCACCGGAACCAATGTCGCCAACAATAAGCGGGTTCACGCCTACTCTTTGTTCAAGCAGTTTTTTTATAATTTCATAACCGGCAAGTGAATCAAGAATATGGCGCACAACAAGTTCGTCATGATCAGAAGTGTTTGTTAGATTGTAGGCTGAATTAAAAAGAATAATCTCTTTTATGTATTGTTCCATTTTAGACACAAGGGTGGCACGGGCAGTATTATCAAGACCCGGCACTGTTGAAATTATTCCTTGCGTTAATATATCTGACATGCAATCACCTGTAAAGATTGCCGGGTCAAGCCCGGCAATGACACACTTCTTGTTGTGGTTTCGACAGGCTCAACCACCGCAGCGTTATGTCATTATCGGGCTTGACCCGATAATCTACTTATCAATATCCAGCAATAAATCTGCGGCTACACCGTTGTCGTCGTAATGAACAACTACAAGATTTCCTGTTTTTTCAGCTGTAATATCTTTGAGCTGGCACAGCTTGTAAACATAAGAATTTTTATTTTCTGTTCCCTGTGCAATTGAAGGGGTTACCGAAAAGGTTGTAGAACTTCCATTGCTTTTTACAGCTTTGAACAACAAATAAAAGGTTTCTGTACAAGCTTTATTATTCAAAAAATATTTGCGGTCGGCAGTCAGCAAAAAAGAACCGTCTGCTTCGGGTTCACTAAAGAATTCTTGTGTAATAGAATCTTTTATACTGTAGTTGTTAATTTTAAAACGCAGAATAGAAGGGTTACGGGTTTTAAAAGTTTCGGAATCCTGAACCTTTGCGGCAATTACTTCCTGTTCGGCAGCACTTGCAGAATTCTGTTCAATTTTAAGTTCATTCAATTTCTGTAAAATTTCACGCAGCAAAAGTGATGTCGTTAAATCCGAAGTACTGGTTCCATAACTATAACTGCTCAAGCCACTCAAACCTGTCAAAGAAGAAAGAGTATCGAACGAACCAGAACTGTATAACCCCGAAATATCACCGGCAGTAAGCAGATTTGAATTTGTTAAGAGCGAAAGAAGAATGTCATCTGTTGTAGTTGCATCGCTTAATACAGCGTCTGTTGAAGTTTTTGATTCTGTTGAAGTTGAAGCATTGCTTGTTGTTGTTGACTGAAGCTGCTTTGGAACTGACGGCTTGTAAAATTTTCCGTCCATTGTTGGAGAAGAAATGGAAGGCATATCTGGCATAGAGAGAGTTGGCATTTCGGGCATACTGACAGCTTGTGCAAAAAGACATAGGTTTACAAAAAACGCAGCAGCAATTACACAAAAGGTTTTTCTACAGATTAGCAAGACTTTCCTCCACATATTCAAGACGCTGGGTAAGCTGCGCAATAGTTTTTTCAAGACGATTTTTTTCGCGTTCAAGCTTCGTCTTAGGATCTTCACCCTTCTGGCGAGCTGCCTGCTGCTTCATCATTTCGCGAACGCTTGCAGGAGATTTTCCACCATTCATAAATTCCTGTTCAACGGCAGCACGGTCATCCTTCTTTTTTACAGAAGCAACAACCTTCATATTATCAAAGCCAATTGCAGGGTTAACATCGGCTGCAGAAACCTTACGGATATCTTTTGCAGTATTTCGCGGAAGACAAAGAACACGGTCAATATAATCTTCATAACGGATATTTGCCGCCTTGCATAACTCCATGGCCTTTGCAAGTTTCTTTCCAAACTCCTGCATAAGCTCGCCGTTTTTTGCAAGGTAGTTCTTTTTTATGTCTTCGGTTAATTCCTTAAGTTCTGCGTTGCTTTCCCAACCTATTGAATAATAACCCTTTTTTTCGGCAACTTCAATCAATTCACCAAACTTTGCCCAGAATTCCTGAGTGTGCACTTTGCAGGCAGTTCCATAGGATGGATCGGTTTTCTGCTTTTTGATTGTCATAAAATGATGTGTATATTCATGAACTGCTGTATAAACAAGCTCGTTTTCTGATTTGAAATTTAAATTATGAAGATAGATTTCGTGAGTGTCTGGCTTGTAAAATCCGTTTACACGTTTGCTTTCTTTGCCGGTTTGAATAACAGTAAAATCAATTTCGCACGGCAGAATATCAAGCAGCATTTCTTTTATTTTCTGGTTATCCATAAAAACTCCTATTTTGAATAGATTCCCGGGTCAAGCCCGGGAATGACATGTCATTGTCGGGCTTGACCCGACAATCTACCCATTGAATTAAGTATAATTGCACCGGCTACTGTTGCAGCGGTTTCGGTTCTCATAATGCGGCTACCCATCCCACAACGCGTAAAGCCGACCTGTTCCAGTAAACTACGCTCTTTGTCTGTCCAACCGCGTTCACTTCCAATAGCGGCGACAACAGGCACATCCTCAGAAAATTGAACTTCACCAAGCGAGCAGGCTGGGTTTATGTTGTCAAGGCAGATTAATTGAAGTCCTTCGAGAGCCGCCATATGTTCCAGGCATTCTTTTAATGTTCTATGCACAAAAACTTCAGGCACATGTGTACTTCCTGCCTGAACAGTGCCTTCAAGCAAAAGTTCACGCGCTGCTTCTGGCTGGGCAAGGTCGCTTTGCATATAAGACTTTTCTCCAAGTTCTGTTCCTGTAAGATGAAGCTCGCTCACTCCAAGAGCAGCAACATCGCGCAAGAGCCGACGCAGCTGAATAGGACGCGGAAACCCTACAATCATCTTTAGCGGGTTCAAAGGTTTGCCGTCTCCTGTAGCAGTAAATTTAAAAAAAATCTGGCGGGCAGCTTCATCAATGCACGTAATTTTTGCAACTCCGCTTTGTCCACCAATAATTCCTGCCGTAAAATCATCACCTTGTTTTTTATGAAGTACCGTTAATAAGTGTTCTGCGCGCTTATCATCAAATGAAAGAGGCTTTGAAATTTCAGCTTCATCAAACAGACAGATATTCATAAATAATGCGCCACTCTAGTTGAGCAAGTTAATTTTTTTAAGAGCAGCACAAAGAGCATCTTTTTCAATTAAGTCTATCGGGCGACCTTCGGTATACTGATGCGCACTTTCTGAAAAAGTTCCCATTGTTACACAATAGCCATTATCGCAACGTGCATCGCGCATTTTTGCATGAAACTCTCGTACAAAAATATCGCCGATAGTGTTTTGATTTCTATAAAAACGGAAAAGATTTTTTGCTTCCCATTTATTGCTTTCAACATCACAAATAATTTCGATACTTTCAGAAGCAACAGAAACATCTTCAATTTTTACAAAAGCATTCTTAAAGAAAATTGTAATAAACTTTCGGCAAAGTGCAACGAAATCACTTGTACAAGACATAAGATAAACCTGTAGATTCTGGTTCTGATTTAATTCCTGATATCTTGCAACAAGATTATCTACATCCTTATAACCCGGGTGCATCTGCTGAATCTGCTTAAGAAGCACAAGTCCCTTTGGAATATTGTTTGCCGCAATATACGAATTTGCACAACGATATTTAATTTGAAGTGCAATCTGTTCCGGTACATTTTCGAGCTTGCCTGCAATTTCATAATCAGTAATTGCTGCCTGAAAATCCTTTGTGCGTTCGTGCATTTTTCCTGCTTCAAGACAAGACTGAGCACCAAAAACAGGATCTGGTCTTAAATGAACAAAAATCTTCAGTGCTTTATCGCCAAGACCTGATTCTGTCATAGCGACTGCCATATCATAAAGCAACTCTTTATTTTCGGGTTCAACATCAAGGGCACGTTTTAAATATGGAAGACTGTCGCGATATTTCTGACTCTTAAAAAGACATAATCCAAGATGTTTGTTTACATCAGAATTTTCTGGTTGAATAAGCTTACATTTTTTAAAACAATAGGCAGCTTTATCATAAGTCTGTGTTTCAACAAGCGAAGCTCCAAGAAAAAAATTTGTTTCAAAAGAATCAGGCTGCTTTTTTACAGAAAACATCAGTGCATTAATTGCTTCTTCATATTTTTTAAGATAGTATCCGGCAATTCCCCACTTACGTGTAACTTCGGCTATATCAATTTCTGTATGTGCAGAAGAAAGATCAAAGAGAGTTTTATAGATTGCCCAAACTTTTTCCCAGTTTCCGTCATCATAATAAACCTGACCAAGACCATTTAATGCTTCAATATTATGAGGATCATGTGCCAGCTTTTTTTCATATTCTTTTACGACTGCACCAATTCCTTTCTTTTGAACAGACGATGCAACCTTTTCGGCACGAGCTCCCTTTGCATTTCTTTTCATACTGCTTGCAACAAGAAGAATTGTAATAAGAATGACCGCAACTGTAATAGAAATCAGAACTGGAATCAACATCCTGTATTCTCTCCTACTTTGTTTTTTCCTTTACCATGGCAGCAATCCGTTCCATGGCAATTTTGATTTTATTTATATCAGTGGCATAACAGCAGCGAATAAAGCCTTCACCCGCATCACCAAAGCAGTTTCCAGGTACTACAGCAACATTATATTTTTGAATAAGTTCTGTTGCAAATTCTTCGCTGGTCATTCCTGTAGGGCGGATATCGGGGAACATATAAAAAGCGCCTTCTGGCTCAACACAAGGAAGTCCCATATCATGAAAAGCTTTGAGCATAAGATTTCGTCTCTGCTGATAGCTTACACGCATTTTTTCAACTTCACTCCAGCCATTTCGAAGTCCCTCTGCCGCACCATATTGACTGAAAATTGGAGGACAGATTGTATTATAACCGTGAAGCTTGCAGCATTGAACAAGCAGATCGTGAGGAGCAGCAATGTATCCGATTCTCCAGCCGGTCATAGCAAATGATTTTGAAAAGCCGTTAAAGATAATTGCATAATCCTTCATACCCGGGAACGAACCAATTGAAACATGCTTTCGTCCATCGTACAAAAGTTCACAATATATTTCATCGCTAAGGCACCAGATTTCATGTTTCTTTACAACCTCAGCAATTTTTTCAAGCTCATCTGCAGGAATAATGCGGCCTGTAGGATTACTTGGAGAACAGAACATAACAGCTTTTGTTTTTGGAGTACAGGCAGCTTCTATTGCAGCGGCTGTGGGATAAAGTCCTGTCTTACTTGTATCAAGATGAACTACAGTTGCATCGCACAAAGTAGAAAGCGGCTGATAGTTTACATAACAAGGCTCGCAGACAATAATTTCATCACCAGGATTTAAGATAGAACGAAGCACTAAGTCCAGACCTTCACTCGCACCAACTGTAGGCAAAATTTCTAACTTTGGGTCATAGTACAAATTAAAGCGTTCCAGATATTTTGCAATTTCTTCGCGCAGTTCTATGAGTCCCCAATTCGATGTATAGGAAGTATGTCCCTTTTCTAAATGATAAAATGCTTCTTCGCGAACAACCCAGGGAGTAGGAAAATCCGGTTCGCCGACACCTAGAGAAATAATATCGTCGTGCCCAATACAGAGTTCAAAAAACTTTCTGATTCCAGAAGGCGGAATAGATTCCATCTTGCTGGAAAATTTATCTTTTCGTGTGTTCATTATGCCTGAACTCCTTCACGACGGTCGCGTTCATCGGCAACATAAACAATATCATTTTCTTTGTAGGTTTTAAGAACAAAGGTTGTTTTGGTAGAGCGAACGCCTTCAAGAGTAGAAAGTTTTTCGCTGACAAAAAGTGCAACATCTTTAAGGTTGTCGCCTTCGATAATTACTTTAAGATCATAACCGCCGCTCATAAGGTAAAGCGACTTTACCTGAGGAAAACGATAAATACGGTCTGCAATTGCATCAAAGCCGTGTTCGCGCTGTGGCTGAACCTGAATCTGAATTTCGGCTCTTACCATATCTTTTGCAGACTTATCTTTTTCGGGATTCACAATGGCCGCGTACTTAAGGATAACACCATCATCTTCCAGTTTTTTGATGATAGCCTTTACTTCATCCACAGTTTTCTTTGTCATAGCAGAAATGTCTTCTGCCGAAAGTCTGGCATTTTGACGCAAAAGTTCAAGTATTTCGTCCATAATTTCAATACCCCGTTTATAAAATTTGATATTTTATTATACACGAAAAAAGGCTTGTTTACAATAATTAAGGAGGGGAAAGCCTTCCCCTCGGCCGCACTTCGTTGCGTCCTACCCTTTCAAGCAGGGCTCAATCGCCGCCCCGCAACGCCCCGCTGACATTAACCTGCCATCATGCGAACCATTTCACTGACGGCATTTTTTTCATGTTCTTCAAGCTTGGAAAAATTTTTATTAATCATTTTTAATCTGGCATCAAGTTCTGCGTTTTCATCCGGCAGAAAATTATCAATAAGACATTCATAAGAAACATTAAAAAGTTTAGAAAGCTGCCTGACCACCGATAAGGGTAAATCCAGTTCCATATTTTCATATTTAATAAGCGCCTGCCGCGAAATTCCCAATTCCTCCGCCAGCCCCGTCTGCGTATACCGATTTTTTTCACGCAAGATTCTTACTATTGATTCCATTATTCAGTTCCTTTTACCTCTTGAATTTCAAAACTTTCACTTTGATTTTCATCTTTTTCAAGCAGTTTTATTCCAGTCATATTTTCTAAAACCTGCATCTGGTGAATAGCAATCTTATTAAGTTTTTCAAGACGCTCACTTTGAGGTAAACCATCATTTATAAAAACAGAATTTAAATTTTCCATATTGCTTAGACAAATCAGCTGATTGATTGTTGCATAGTCACGGATATTACCTTTTAAATCGGGATTGGTTTCACGCCATTCGCGCGCCGTCATACCAAACATGGCAACATTTAGCATATCCGCTTCATCCGCATATACAAAAGTTTTTTGTTGTGGAGTAAGTTCTGGAGGGATAAGATTTTGTTTAATTGCATCTGTGTGAATGTGATAATTAATTTTTGAAAGTTCGCGCTTAGCACTCCAGCCGAGTTGCTTTTGTTCTTCGGCTTTAAGGCGTTGGTATTCTTTTATAAGTAAAAGATGAAATCTGGGACTAATCCACATGCCAAAATGATAGGCAATATCACGATGTGCATAAGTTCCACCATACCGCCCGGCTTTTGAAAAGATTCCGATAGCATTAGTTCGTTCAATCCAGGTTTTAACAGACAGGACAAAATTATTACTTCCTGCCATATTTTTAAGGGGCTGTCCAAAAAGAAAGGACAGCCCTAATTATTTTTAAAGACAAAAGGAATTTTCTGTGCTAAAATTTAAGCATGAGCAGAGGCGTAAGTGATAAGATAACTTTCAAACCGTACAGTCAGAGTGAGCAGTGGCT
>JAFZWX010000051.1 GCA_017617145.1 Treponema sp.
CAAATTCAATTATGCGCTGGAATCTGTCCCAGTCTGAAATTCCAAGAGCTTCAATAAGGCCTTGGTGAACACAGTCAAAAATCGTTTTCTTATATTCGTCAGTTTTTCCTTTAAGCAGGTTGATTTTTACTAATGGCATTTCTATCTTCCTTCTAATATTTTATCTACTTATGAATACCCATGGTGCCAGATGTTTAATATCGTCGTTTACTTCTTCAAAACTACAACCGCTGCCAGCACAAGTAAAATCCCCAGCGCAGAAAGAATGGTAAGCCCTTCGCCAAAGCATATAATTCCAATAATAGTTGCAACCACAGGTTCCAGCGTTGCAATGATTCCGGCCTTGCTTGCTTCTACGGTCCGCAGGCCCAGCGTGTAGGTCAAAAATGGAATTACCGCAGTTACCAAAGCTGTTAGAACACAAAAGCCCAGGAGCAGTGGAAGTTTTTCGGCCCCGGCAAATTTCAAAATCATATCGGCAGGGCGGCAGACACACCACGAACCACACGCGGCAAAAATAAAAGTCCAGGTTGTAACAGTATAAGGCGAGTAACGGCGGAGTGCAACAGTTCCTAAGATGCTGTAAAGACCGTATCCCAGACCAGAACCTAGTCCAAGCAGCAAACCCACCACAGTAATGACGTCTCCAGAAATTCCTGAAACAAGGACACAGCCTGCAAAAGCAAGCGCAAGTGCAATCAGCTTTTTGGCATTAAGTTTTTCATGAAAGAAAAGCGCAGCCATGAGCATAATCCAGATAGGCGAGGTGTATAAAAGAATTGCGGCCGTAGAAAGCGGCATAATCGTAATTGCAGAAAAATAGCAGATTGTAAAAAACAGAATGCTTCCAAGACCAAGTCCCAGAAAAAGCGGAATGTCGCGCAGAGCAATTTTAAATCCCGCGCGGTCAATAAAAATCTGAAGAATTGAAAAAAGCAAAGCGGCCAGTGTGAGACGGATAGACACAATCTGAATTGCAGTAAAGCCATAAGCTTCCAGGTGGCGGACAAAAATACCCATGCTGCCCCAAAAGCAGGCTGCAATAATTATGAGGATGGGACCGAAATTTGATTTTTGTTTTTCCATATTTACTGATTCCTGTTCCTTTGGGTATTGTAGCATAATTATGGGGGATTATAAAAGAAGTGTGATTTTTGGAAAGTATCAGAAGTTTACAATTTTTCTTCCAGATGATATGCTTGTTTTAGATTTTGAAGAATAAAAAAGTATATGACAGGTAAAAAAAATGACTTTTGACGGCTCGCAAAAAATTATAGGTAAAGGTGCTCAGGCAGAGGTTCTTCTGTATCATGGTTTTGCTTACAAGGTTTATAATCAGTCTTATCCTTCAGAATGGATTGCATTTGAAAAACAACAGCAGCAGGCCGTGAACAAGGCTGGACTTTGCCCTGTAAAATATTACGACACAGATGATCCTCATATAATCAAGATGGATTTAGTTGAAGGAGATCAGCTGGAAAAATCAGTTCCAAATGCCCCGGAAGAGGGTTTTAAACTTTTGGCAAAGGCGTTCCGTTTTGTCCATGAAGCAGAGGCCAGTGAAACAACAATTCCACCGCTTATCTCTACGGCTGGTTTTGTGCTTTCTGATGAAGAAAAATCTCAAGTGCTTCCTGTAATTAAGCGCCTGTCACAAAAATACAAAAGCTGTATCTGTCATCTTGATATGCATTTTTTAAATATCATGATTCCAAATAATGCCGAACTTATTGCAGATAAAATCAATTACACTGTCATCGATTGGATGAACACAAGAGTAGCTCCTCCAGTTTTTGATTATGCACGAACTTATGTGATTTTCAATGAGTTTGCCAAAGACGCCCTGGAGTTTTACAAGGCTGCAGTCTGGCCAGATATCCAGATGCTTGGAATTACCGAAGAAGATTTTTTTGAAGCCGTAAAGGTTTGTACAGTTTTACGTAGTAAGGAATAGAAAATGGCATCGACAAAAGAATATCTTGATTTTGTATTGGATCAGCTTTCGCAACTGGAAGACATTTCTTATAAAGCAATGATGGGCGAGTTCATCATTTACTATCGCGGAAAAATTGTTGGCGGCATTTACGATAACCGCTTTCTTGTAAAGAACGTAAAATCTGCCCGCAACAAAATGCCTGACGCCGAGCTGGAACTCCCATACGAAGGTTCCAAACAAATGCTTATGGTAGATGATATTGAAAACAAAGATTTCCTGCGCGAACTTTTTGATGCAATGTATGATGAACTTCCGGAGCCGAAGAAGAGATAAAAATATTTGGGCGTTCCCCCGCAGCTGTCTTCGCCACCTGCGGGGTCGGGCTTTTCGGGGTTCCGCCTTTCGGCTCCATTCCTCCGCATTGCTCCGGAACAGCTACGCTGCCCCTACAATCCCTAACGTTTTTATTGCATATTAGAAAAGAAGTGTGATTTTTTAAAAGTATGATATAATAGTTTTACATGGTTATTCGGGATAAGGGTAAATAATGTTATGCTGACGCCCGCATTGGGGCGCTTTTATAGGAAGGAAAAAAGATGAAAAGAAAAGTTTTAATTATTACATTATGTTTCCTTGGAATTTTTAATCTTTTTGGAAAAGATTTTAAAACAGAAGCAACTGAATTATTACAGAATGGTAATTTTGAACAATGTTTTACTCTTTTAAAAGAATGGGAAAAAGAAGAGCCTAAGAATTTAGAAATAAACATTTATTATTTCAATTATTATATGCAAAGAAATGCACAACATTTTCCTACCATGGGACAAATGAAAGATGGTCGGTATGGAATGTATGACAGAGTTGAATATAATTTAAAAGATGTAGCAATAGCTGTTTCCTATTTTGATAAAATATTAAAAAAACAACCAAATAGATTAGATGTTAGATCCAGCAAATGTACTGCATATATTTATTCTGAACAGTATGATCTGGCATGTAATACGCTCATAGAAATAATCGAATTATCTAAGAAAAATAAAAACAACTGGACATGGTCTGAGAACAAAAGTCCAAAGGAAATCGGAATGCCTAAAGAAGGCGAAGACCTTTTGTTTTCAGTAATAAATGAATGTTTTTATGGAATTTATTATCCATTTGAAAGTAATAAAGATCTTATAAGGAAAATAATAGAAAAAGAATTAGAATTGTATCCTGATAATACATGGGGCTTAAATCACGCAGCAAGATATTATCGTGAAATAGGTAATTATAAAAAAAGTATAGAAGTATTAAAACATGCTGTAGAACTTGATCCAAACGATTATATTGTTGTTGGAAATTTAGGATACACTTACGAATTGGATGAAGATTATTTAAATGCAAAAAAATGGTATGAATACATGCTAAAAATGGATAATCCTGATGCTGTTGAATATGGTAAACAAGGTTTGGAAATTATTAAAGGAAAATATTAACGTATAACATGCGCTTCAAATCCGCCAAACCGGTCAAGCCGGTTTGCGGTTTAAGCGCGTAGTTATGCTGACGCCCGCATTGGGGCGCTTTTATAGGAAGGAAAAAAAGATGGGAATTGTTTATGTTTTAACAAATGATGCAATGCCAGGAATTATTAAAATTGGTATTACGGAAGAATCTGTAGAAGCAAGAATTAAAAGTTTAGATAATACATCCCTTCCACTTCCTTTTAGATTCTATTTTGCAATTGAAAGTAAACGATACAAAGAAATTGAAAAACTTGCACATGATACATTTTCCGCATTCAGAATCAGAGAAAATCGCGAATTCTTTAAAATGGATCCAGAAAGAGCTGTTTCCGCATTAAAAATTTCCGGTGATAAAGAAATTAAAATTGCAAATAAAATGATTGATGAAGAAGGAACAGAAATTGAAGATAAAACAACTCCAAACAGAAGAACTGGAAAAAGATTCTCATTCTCATCAATCAATATTCCTGTTGGTACAGAATTAACATTTACAAGAAATGAAGAAATAAAATGTACCGTAATTCCTGATGATAAGGTTGAATATGAGAATAACCAGTATTCTCTTTCTGGTCTTGCAGATAAACTCCTAAGAGAATTAGGTTATGATTGGAAATCAGTACAAGGTTCAAATTTTTTCGAATACAATGGTAAAACGTTGTATCAGATAAAGAAAGATTTAGAAGATGATGAATCCGAAGAATCAGATGATGATATAGCATAAATAGGAATATTTTTTATTCGAGTCAAGCTCGAATAAAAAATGATATTAAACTTTGGGTAAAGCAAGGTAGCGGTAGTACGCGGCTTTACGCCGCTTGAAAAATACCTAATCGAAGCAGAATTACTTAAAAAAACTAGAAATTAAATTTTGTAAAAAACAAGAGTTAATATGAATTGGATTATTGAAGACGAAGGTTTTTCAAATGGTGATATTCTTCTTCCTGCATTAAAAAAATTAAATAAACAGTATTTTATATGGAAAGATGAATTCTGGACAACCAAAGAATATAACAAACTCCCAAAAGATTCTATTTTTCATGGGAGTTTAGAAAATGCTTCAAAAATAAAAAAAGAATTAGATCTTTATCCAGGTTCATTATGTGATGAAAAAGGTTTTTCATATTCGTACATTTATGAAACTTATAATAATTATATACTTACTAAAAATATTGTTTTTACAACGATAAACGAATTATTAAACAATAAAGAAATATTGGATAATCTTACAAAAAACAACAATTATTTTTTTACAAGACCGAACAGCCCTTTAAAAGAATTTAGTGGTAGAGTTTTAGATAAAAATAATATTACTCCAGCTCATTTTGACTATGGTTTTTATCATTCAAATATGGATTTAGAAATTGTAATTTCCGAATACAAAGAAATCGAAAAAGAATATAGTGGAGTGATACAATAAAAGTGCAGTGCCTAAATTGCCGAAAATCTAAGGAGAATGGCAATGAAAAGGTACGATCAAAATTTCAAGGACGAGGCTTTGAAGCTCTCGGACGACATTGGAATCAAGAAAGCTTGCGAGCAGC
>JAFZWX010000052.1 GCA_017617145.1 Treponema sp.
GCTGCAAGAAAATTTTTAATTTAAGGGATTATCATGAAAACTATTTTCGTTAATGAAAATGATCAGGTTCGCAAATGGTATATTATTGATGCGGCCGGAAAACCAATGGGACGTGTTGCTGCTAAGGCTGCTGCAATTGCTCGTGGAAAGAACAAAGCTACTTATACAAAGAATCAGCTTATGGGCGATTTTGTTGTAATCATCAATGCAGAAAAAGCTGCTTTGACTGGTGGTAAAGAACAGAAGAAGATTTACTATCATCACACAGGTTTTGTAGGCGGTTTGCGCGCTCACACTTATGAAAAATTGGCAGAAAAGCATCCGACAGATCCAATGAAATTTGCTGTTGAAGGAATGCTTCCTGGTGGACGTCTTGGTCGCAAGATGATGGAATGTGTTAAGATTTATGCTGGTGCTGAACACCCACATGCTGCACAGAATCCGCAGCCTATTGAACTTTAATTACGGGAGTTAAACGATGGTAAAAAATATTGCTATTGGTACAGGTAGAAGAAAGACAGCTGTTGCCCGCGTTTTTGTTCGCGATGGCTCAGGAAAAATTGTAGTAAACGGAAAGGATGCTAAGGATTATTTTGATTCTGCAGAACAGCTCCAGCTTGTAAACCAGCCGCTTTTGGTTACTTCAATGGGAAACAAATACGACATTCTTATTAATGTTTGTGGTGGCGGTATGAATGGTCAGGCTGCTGCCTGCTTGCACGGTATTTCACGCGCATTGGTTCAGATTGATCCAGATGCACGTACAGCTCTTAAAGCTAACGGATACCTTACACGCGACTCTCGTATGGTTGAGCGTAAGAAGTACGGACAGAAGGGTGCTCGTCGCCGCTTCCAGTTCTCAAAGCGTTAGTTTTTGCTTTTTACTATGCAAAGAAGTCCGGTCTTGTGGCCGGGCTTTTTTTTTGTTAAGATTACCGTGTCAAGCACGGTAATGACAGGAGGGGTAATGACCATCAAATCGATTGCAGAAACAAGTTACTCTGGAATGTTCCGCGTGGAGCCTATGGAAGGTTCTGCTTTTTTTATTCGTAAGGAATATCTTTCTGCTGTTGATTTTGAAAGTGTTGTGCCGGATGCGGAGTTTGAAGGCGAGGCGCAGGATGAACTTTTAGATGCCGGACTTATTTCTGCTGTGGAACTTAAGGCAGTTGGATATCTGGCACGGGCGGAGCAGAGCCGCTTTGGGCTAACAAATAAACTTATTAATAAAAAATACGACAAAAAATATATTGATGCAGCGCTGACTTATTTAGAAAGCCGCGGTTATTTGAGCGATGCCCGTTTTGCAGAATGCTGGCTTCATGACAGAAAGATAAATCATTTTGAAGGAAGAAGTAAGCTTGCGTCGGAACTGGCAGCACGTGGTATTGGGCGAGAAGTAGCAGCGGTGGCCCTTGATCAATTCTTTACAGAAAATGATGAAGAAGAAATTTGTAAGCGTGCATTTGAAAAGTTTAAGCGGCAGGGCAAAGAAGGGGAAAAACTTGTTGCAGCACTCATGAAGGCAGGATTTTCGTATAAGATGATAAAGGCCATTATGGAATAGATTCCCGTGTCAAGCACGGGAATGACACAAGTCGTTGTATGTCATTGTCGGGCTTGACCCGACAATCTATCCTTCTAAATAAATCAACTGCCCCTGATAGTCACCCCAGTCGCGGCGGATTGGGAGGCCGGCATTCATAATTGTTGCGCCTGTGAGCTTGAGAGATGGAAACTTCTGCTGATCTTCGTCCGGCCAGCTGACGGTGTAAGTGCGGTCTGCATCGAGTCCCGGAATCTTTACCATTCTTGTTTTATTATTCGGATGATTTTGAATCTGCACAAAAGTTACGAGCGCACGGCTCTTGTCACGGCTTATGCTTGCCCATGCATCGTATTCGTGATTTTCTGAAGCGGCGGCAATTTTGTAATAATCCCCTTCGCGAACAAGCGGACTGAACTTTTTGTACAAGGCAATCTGACGTGGAATCATCTGGCGGTCTTCTTCGCTCAGCTTTGTAATATCAAGTTCGTAGCCAAAGGTTCCGCTTAAAGCAACATAACCGCGTGTCTTAAAAGGAGTAACTCTTCCGCAGGCGTGGTTAGGACAAACACTGACATGTGCACCCATTGTACTAAGCGGGTAAACAAGGGCAGTTCCTTCCTGAATGGCAAGGCGTTCGTAGGCATCGGTGTCATCGCTGCACCAGATTTGCGGACTGTAATAAAACATTCCAGGGTCAAAGCGTGCGCCTCCACCAGAACAGTTTTCAAGCAGCAGGTTAGGGAAGTCTGTAATAAGCTGTTCCTGCATGCTGTAAAGTGCAAGTACATAGCGGTGATAAAATTCTCCAAGCTGCACACCACAAAGCTCTGTGCTTCCAATATCGCTTAGCTGGCGGTTCATATCCCATTTTACATATTCAATATTCGCAGAACGAAGAACAGACTCAACCATGTTCATTATGTGGTCGCGTACTTCTTTGCGTGTAATGTCTAAAATATACTGGCAGCGTGCCATTCCAAGTTCACGGCCTTTAATCTGAATTGCCCAATCAGGATGAGCACGGAAAAGCTCAGAGTCTGGCGAAATCATTTCGGGTTCAAACCAGATTCCGAATTTCATTCCAAGTTTATTAACTTCATCAACAAGGTGCTTTAGGCCACCCTGAATTTTTTCTTCATTTACAATCCAGTCGCCAAGACTTGAATCATCAAAGGAGCGGTGACCAAACCAGCCGTCGTCCATTACAAGCATTTCAATTCCGTCTTTTGAGGCTTCGCGTGCAATGTCCAAAAGCTTTTGTGTGTCAAAATTAAAATAAGTTGCTTCCCAGTTGTTTATAAGAATTGGGCGCATCTGATTTTTATAAGGTGAGCGTATAAGGTGATTGCGGTACAAATCGTGGAAGGCATGGCTCATTCCGTTAAGTCCTTCGTTAGAGAACACTAACACAGCCTGCGGTGTTTCAAAGCTTGTACCAGGTTCAAGAGTCCAGCAAAAGTTTTCTGGATTAATTCCAATGCAGGTACGAAGTGAATCAAATTGATTTCGCTGAATCTGCGCAATAAAGCTTCCTGAGTAAATGAGATTTATGCCGTAAACGTTTCCGCTGTTCCAGTCTGCGTTGTGTTCAAGAATTGCTGTAAAAGGATGCTCCTGATGACTTGTAACTCCGCGTGTGCTGCAGGCTTTTTGAATGCCCATGTGAATAGGGTGACGGTCAATGTGTCGTTCGCGTGCCCAAGAGCCGTTTAAGGTGATTGTGTCGTAGTTGTCGTTATCCATGTCGAACGAAGCAGAAAGTGCTTTTTTTATGTAAACAGGCTTTGCAGCATTCGAAGTGATTTTTACAGAACGCACAATTGCATCGGTGTCGTCAAAAACTGTGTAAAAAATGTCTACGGTAATGTTTAAAATTTCGTCAACAGTTGTGATTTTTAATGTTTGAGCGTTGCTTCCAAAAACACAAGGCAATCCGCTCAGTTTGTTTGTGCCGTTTATAATTTCGTAAGCTTTGTATTTAAGTTCAACGGCATTGTTTCCGTTTGAGTCTGTTATTGCAAGGACCGATTCCCTGTAGTCGCCAAGTCCATCTGTAGGAAGTTCAAAAGGAAGAAAATCAAGCAGACAGAGCTTTTCGCGGAAAACAGGAGAATCAGAAAATCCATATTCCATTTGACGAGTAAGATAACTAACATCATCCTTCCCGATTTTTGGTCCGTAGTAAGCATGGGCAAGGTAGCCCTTCTTGGAAATTAAAATGCAGTAGGTGGAATTTGTTGTGTCTAATCTAAAAAGATTTGTTACTTTATTAAATGAAATCATGATGTTCTCCTAAATGGATTGCTTCGCCTACGGCTCGCAATGACAGTCATTGCGAGGAGCGGAGCGACGAAGCAATCCATGTATTAAAACTTGCCTTCGTCTTTATCCCAGTATTGAAGCTCGTTGTGGTCCTTAATGTATTTGATTGTTTCATCAACAGTTGTAAAGCACAAGCCTACAACAGTATCTGCGCAACCATAGTAAATTGCAATGCGACCAGTTGCTTCGTCAGTCAATGCTGCAACAGGGAAGCATACATTTGGAACAAAACCAGTTGTTTCATAAAGCTCCTCTGGTGTAAGCATATAGTCACCGCAACGATATTTTACAATGGAAGGATTATCTATGTCTAGAATTGCAGCAGAGAAGGAGTAAACATATCCAGAACAAGTCTGACAAACTCCATGATAGAACATGAGCCAGCCTTCGTCAGTTTCAATAGGAGCCGGACCACAGCCAATCTTAAGTCCCTGCCACCAGCCGTCGCCGCCTTTCTGCATAACAAGACGATGTTCGCCCCAGTATTTCATATCAGGAGACTGAGAAAGAAGAATGTCGCCGAAAGGAGTATGACCAGAATCGCTTGGGCGTGAAAGCATAACATATTTATTGTTGATTTTGCGCGGGAATAAAACTGCATTGCGGTTGAAAGGCAGGAATGGATTTTCTAAGCGTGTAAAATCCTTGAAGTCTTTTGTAGAAGCAACGCCAATTGCAGCACCATCAAAGTCACCACACCACATTATATAGTAAGTACCATCTATGAGCACACAGCGAGGGTCGTAAGCATAGAACGGATCATGAGGTTTGCCGTCAGGATCATGCATGTGGATTTTTTCTGTCTGGAATTCCCAGTGAATTCCATCGTCAGAATCGCCAAGGTAAAGGAATGGGCGTGCATGTGCATCTTCTGAACGGAAAACTCCTTTGAATTTGCCGTTGAAAGGCACTACAGCACTATTAAAAATGCGTCCCATACCAGGGAATGGATTACGACCAATTACAGGATTTTCGCTGTAACGCCAGATTGGCAGCCACCAGTCTTTTGGTTTGTCCTGCCATGGAATGTTAGGGAGATTTCCCCCGCTGATGATTTTGCTCATAAAATGCCTCTTGAAATTTAATTAAAATTACTTAAAATATAAGGTTAATTTAGGTAAATGTCAAGAAAAAAAATTAATAAAGTGATTGGTAAAGATGAAAAACTGCTCACACGAACCTTCGCTACGCAGTTTTTCATAATAACTTCTTGTTGTTTTATTTATTTTTTAGTAAGGTTTAACTATGAAAGAGTATAAAATAAATCAAATTGCCCACAAACGCATTTTGGGCCGGAATGTTTATAAAAATGATGAGGAGCAGCTTGCACTTTTTTGGGGCGGGACGGCGCTTGAAGTAAATATTAAGGCTCGCGAAATCTGGGCTTGTATTTCTACTACTTATGATAATCTGGAGCAGTGGCTGGCGGTTGAAATTAATGGTGCGCCTTTAAGCCGCTTTATGCTTAATAAAGAAAAGACCTGGTATTGTCTTGCGCGCAATATGAATCCGGAAAAAGAAAACTTGATTTCTATTATAAAAGATACTCAAGCATTGAATGAGGATCCTACACATTCGCTTGTGATTCATGCTCTGGGGCTTGATGATGTAGGAGAGTTTGTGCCGCTTGTACCGCGTAAGTATTCTATTGAATTTATTGGAGATAGCATTACTGCAGGAGAGGGAACTGTAGGGGCTCCTGACGAAATGGACTGGATAAGCCAATGGATGAGTGCAAGTAAAACTTATGCAATTCAGACTGCAAAGCTGATGAATGCCGACTGGAACACAATGGGCAAAAGTGGCTGGGGAATCTGCTGGGCGTGGGATGGTAACAGAGATTGTAGGATTCCTCCACATTATGAGCAGGTTTGTTCTGTTTTGAAAGACAGCAACAGCGTGGCACTTGGTTCTCTCCATAAGTGGGATTTTAACTGTGGCCGCGGGTCTGATTTTGTTGTGATTAATTTGGGTACTAATGATGAGAGTGGGATGAAGGTTATTGGATCAGATGCGGCCCTTCGACAGGCTCAGGGACCGCAAAATCTCCAAGACGAAATTATCTCTTCTGTAAAAAACTTCCTCTCTGTCATCCGCTCACACAACCCTAATGCAAAAATCCTCTGGTGCTGGGGAATGCTTCCGCTCCAGACAGTGCCTGCACTTATACAAAAAGGTGTGGATGAATACAAAACAGCCACCGGCGACAAAAACGTTTTCACCCTTGAACTAGATTCACTTTTTGAGTTGGAAAACACGCCCCAAGAAAAAGGAAGCCGCGGACATCCGGGCTTTAAGACCCATCAGTACGCGGCTCAAAAAATATATACCTGTTTAAGTAATCTATCTAAATAATGAAAAAATGCTCCCGCAAAGAACCGTGTTTTGTTCCGCTAAACGAAGAGGACGCTCCACACAACACGAACCTTTGCTCCGCATTTTTTCATAATTACTTTATGCTGCTACAGGTTCTTCTTTCTTCTGCTTGTTCTTAATGAAAATCAAAACTCCGAACAAAAGTGCAAGACCTGCAATCCATGAAATTATGCCGGAAGTTACAATTCCAAGACCCAATGTAATTCCTGCAATGAGGTATGTTACAAAGGCAACTGCGGCACAGGTAATTGCGTAAGGAAGCTGGGTTGAAACGTGGTTTACGTGTTCGCACTGAGCACCGGCCGATGCCATGATTGTTGTATCCGAAATTGGAGAACAGTGGTCACCGCAAACGGCACCTGCCATACATGCAGAAATTGAAACAATTCTTATTGCTCCTTCCGGGAATGCGGCAATACAAATTGGAATGAGAATACCAAAGGTTCCCCATGAAGTTCCTGTTGCAAATGCAAGGAAGCAGGCAATTGCAAAGATAATTGCAGGTAAGAACATCTTAAGTCCGGCTGCGCTGCCTTCTACAAGTCCTGCAACATAATCTTTAGCACCAAGGCTGTCTGTCATACCTTTCAAAGTCCAGGCCAAAGTCAAAATCAAAATAGCTGGAACCATTGCTTTAAATCCTTCCGGAATACAAGCAGCTGCATCTTTGAAAGTAAGAACCTTGCGGCAAAGATAGAAAATGATCGCAATAATCAGGGCACCAAATGAACCGTAAAGCAAACCAACCGAAGCGTCTGCGTTAGAGAATGCATCAATAAAATGCAGGTGCGATTCAGATTCACCGTCAAAGAATCCGCCAGAATAAATCAAACCGATTACACAGAATACAATCAGAACGATAACTGGAAGAAGAAGATCAATTACCTTACCTTTTGAGTCGGCAGCGGCAGCTTCTTCTTCTGTTGGTCCTTCGCTCATAACTGCAAGTGCTTTTTCGTACTTAGACATCTGTCCGTATTCAAACTTCATGAATACCATTGCAAACATCATAACTAAAGTCATGATTGCATAGAAGTTGAAAGGAATTGCTTTACAGAAAAGTCCGATTCCGTTTTCGCCTTCTGTTACGAATCCAGCAACTGCGGCAGCCCATGAAGAAACCGGAGCAATAATACAAACCGGAGCGGCTGTAGCATCAATAAGATAAGAAAGCTTTTCTTTTGAAACGCCGTACTTGTCTGTAACCGGCTTCATTACCGAACCTACAGTAAGACAGTTGAAGTAGTCATCAATAAAAATTGCCATACCAAGAATGATTGTTGCAACCTGAGCACCAACCTTAGACTTGATGTGCTTTTTTGCCCAGCGACCAAAAGCAGCAGAACCGCCGGCCTTATTCATAAGGGCAACCATAATTCCCAGAAGAACCAGGAATACCAGAATACCAACGTTATAAGCGTCTGCAAGAGAGCCTGCAAATCCGTCTGTGAAAACGTGGGTCATGAATCCTGTGAATCCGGTTCCTGCATCGATGGCGTAGAAAATACCACCAATTACAATTCCAACAAAAAGGGAAGAATAAACTTCCTTAGAAATGAGCGCCAGAGCAATAGCCACGATTGCCGGCACTAAAGCCCAAAATGTTCCTGACATTTTTTATTAACTCCTGAGTTTTTAGTTTATTTAATTATACCACAGGAATTTATTGCGTGCAATTTTTCTTTTATTTTGAAGTTGCTGCTTCCAGCAAAAATATCAACGGCTCATATTGCTTGCGAACAGTCTTTGGTCTTGTGTCCATAATAAAATCCAGTTCTTCGCGGAAGAGTTTGTCTTTGCCGGAAACGGGCATGTAGTTAATGACGCTGCGGGTGTAGTAGTGTTCGATGCAGCCTTTGTGAAGAATGTAGACGCGGGCACTTTCGGCGGCGGCAAAAATCAGGGAACTTAAGTTTTTGATTAGAGGCAGGGTAGAGGCAAGCTGCTCGCTTAAGATTGATTTTAAGTTTTCGGAATTTTTTAAGATGCCTTGTAAGAGAACTGTTTTGTAGGTGTCTACGGCATCTGCGTTTTCGTGTTTGGTTTGCAGGGCAGCGAGTTTGCTTAGCCAGAGGTTTGTTTCAGCTGTTGCATTGCTCGTTGTCGTTTCAGTGATTTCTGTACCAATTGCCAAAATATATCTTTCCAACCTGAAAATCAATTTATCCAGACCTATTGGCATGGCGCGTTCTTTTGTGGAAAAAATCTTTTCGTAAAAAGTTTCCTGTTTTTCGGACTGTTTTTCGAGCCAGCGTTCTACCCGTTCATCGTGGCAGACTACATCACGGAGTTTTCCGCTGAATAAAGAGTCAAGGTCCGTGATTATTCTGGCGTCTGTTCCAATGAGTGAGCACACTTTGCAGAATACTCCAAGCTCATCTTTACCACCGACATCAATTACACTGGTGCCTGCAATGTTTGCTTTATTTTCTACATAAGGTAAAAGGTATGTGAACAGCTGCTGGTCGGTGTAGCCTTCCACAAAAATCTGATTGTCTGAAAAGAAAAACTGTTTGTGATAGGTGTTAAAACGTGGAAGGAACCTTTTGAACAAAGCTTCGTCCTCGCGGCTAAGTTCTTCTATATGAGTAGGTGGCCTGTTTATATGGCATACAATTACACCTTCAAGATCTTCCGGAGTACGCAGGTCAATAAAAAACGGTGAATGTGTAATTAAGAAAAACAATTTGTTTACATGATGTTTTGCTTCGTGGCGGATTTCGTTCATAAAGAAAAGCTGGAACTGCGGGTGAAGGTGCAACTCTGGTTCATCAAAAATCACGATGTCTGTTGTGGACGAATACAAATTAATAAGCAGCGCGATGATTTTCTGAAGTCCGTGGCATTCGGCATCTTCCATCATGTATTCTACATTCCAGGCCCGGTTTTTTACAATCGGAATAAAGGTCCCGTCGATGTCTTCTATAAATGTAATTGATTTTCCGAACATTTCGGAAAGAACTTTTTCGGTCTTTTCGCGGATTTTTTCGTTGTCGCGCAGAATATCGATGTTTGAATTACGGTCTTCGCTTATGAACTTGACTGATTTTCCAGCTGCTTCAAATTGTTTTGTGAGTTCTTGTGCTAAAATTGTTTTACCTGAACCGTTAGGGCCAACAATAAGGTTTATTTGAGACCATCGCGTTTTCTTAAAAACAGATTTTCCCCAAAGGAAGGGGACTCTGACTCTGGTTTCCAGCTCTGTCATAAACCGCCTTGTTTGTCATTGCCTTCTGACTTATTTGTCATTGTCGGGCTTGACCCGACAATCTGTCTTATTATGAGATGTCCGGGTCAAGCCCGAACATGACACATTATTCAGCCTCTACAATCTCAATGTGAGCTCCCAGTTTCTGGAGTTGACCCACTAAATCCTCGTAGCCGCGTTCAATCTGGTAGACGTTGCTGATGCGGCTTTCACCATGGGCGCACATAGCTGCAATAACCATAGCCATTCCTGCACGGATATCTGGAGAAACAAGATTGTCTCCATGAAGCATGCATGGTCCGCATACTACTGCACGGTGAGGATCGCACAAGGTGATTTTTGCTCCCATGCTGATAAGTTTATCTACAAAGAACATTCTGCTTTCGAACATTTTTTCAAAAATCAAAACTGTACCGTCAACCTGGGTTGCAACAACAGTCATAATCGAAGTTAAATCGGCAGGGAAGCCAGGCCAAGGCATGTCATCTATTTTCGGGATTGCGTTTCCAAAATCATCATTTACTTTAAGTTCCTGTGTATTTGGAACTGTGAGCTCATCACCATTGATGCTCCAGCTTATTCCAAGCTTTGCAAAACTGTATTTGAGAGGCCGCATTTCTTCTGGTCTGACACCTTTAATTGTAATGCGGCCTTTTGTAGCGGCGGCCATACCAATATAAGAACCAATTTCTATGTAATCTGGTCCAATCTGATATTCGCAACCGTGAAGTTTTTTTACACCTTCAATTGTGATTTTGTTCGAACCAATTCCGCTAATCTTTGCACCCATACTGTTGAGCATATTGCACAAATCCTGAATATGAGGTTCGCTTGCGGCATTTTGAATTATTGTATTTCCTTCTGCTAGAACTGCGGCCATAACGGCGTTTTCTGTAGCAGTAACAGAAGCTTCATCTAAGAAAATATCTGCGCCAACAAGCTTGTTTGCACTAAAGTCAAAATGTCCGTTTACCTGAATTATTGCGCCAAGTTGTTTGAGTGCCAGAAAGTGAGTGTCGAGTCTTCTGCGGCCAATTACATCTCCGCCAGGAGGCATCATTTCGCAACGACCTAATCGTGCAAGAAGGGGGCCTACAAAAACGATTGAACCGCGTACCTTTTTAGTGAACTCACTTGGAATTGTGTGGGTTTTAATATCATCACACTGGATTTTCCAGCTGTTGTCGCCTAAATCCTGCACTTTTGCACCGATTGCTTTTAAAATTTCAATCATTACATGTGTGTCCTGGATTTTCGGTATATTGTGTAAAACAACCGGTTCGCTTGTTAAAAGTGTTGCGGTAAGGCAAGGTAAAGCGGCGTTTTTGTTTCCGCTTGCAGTAACTGTCCCCTGAATAGGATATCCACCCTCAATCACATATTCTTTCATTATAAGAATTCCTTTGTCATCGCAAGATGGATTGCCATGTCGCTAAGAGCCTCGCAATGACGAGTTTTTTTAATGCAGAATAATTTACAGTGTCCGGAGTAGAAAAACACTGAGGACAACTTCCTTCTGTTGGCTGAAGAGTTTTTCTACGGGAGGGCACTGTCTTATGTATGCACTATATTAATTAAAACATCGGTTGCTTTGGCCATTGAGTTAAGTGAAACCCATTCCTTGCGTGAATGAAATTCATGTCCTCCGGTGAAGATGTTTGGAGTAGGTATGCCCATTTCGGTAAGTCTTGAACCGTCTGTTCCGCCACGGATTGGTTTATGGATTATTTTTACATCTGCTGCTTCGTAGGCTTTTTCAAGTCTCTTTACAACTTCGGGGTGCTTGTCGAGTTCACTTTTCATATTCAAATACTGCTGTTTAAACGCAACTTCAACTTTTCCGCCGTATTTTTTTTCAATTTCGCGGGCTGTTTCCTGTAAGATTTCCTTTTCCTGTTCAATTTCTTCTATATTAAACGCACGCAAGAGAAATTGTGCAGTTGCTTTTTCAATAGATGTGTTCATTTCCATAAGAGCAATAAAGCCTTCGTAGCCTTCTGTCGTTTCTGGACGTTTGTCGTGTGGCAGCATTGAAACAAATTCTCCCGCCATAAGTCCTGCATTTATCATTCCAAGCGCTTTTGCATCTCCGGTGTGGCAGGCTTTTCCTGTAAAAGAAACCTCGCAGCCCCAGGCATTAAAACATTCACATTCAAGTTCGCCTTCGGAGCCTCCGTCTACTGTGTAAGCACTCTTAGATTTTATAAGAGACAGTGGAACCTTATCCATTCCATGCCCTGTTTCTTCATCAGGAGAAAAAAGAACTTCTATTGGACAATGAGGAACTTCCGGGTGTTCTGTTATATATTCAAGTGCACTCATAATTGCAGCAACCCCAGCTTTGTCATCGCCGCCAAGAAGGGTAGTGCCATCGGAACTGATTATTGTGTCGCTGCCATTTGCAGTAAGAACTGGCTGAACATCTTTTCCGCTCACTTCATCAACTGTGTCCATGTGTGCAAGAAGAAGGATTGGATCTGCAAGAGGCCCTTCGAGCCCTTCGACAGGCTCAGGAACCGCGATGCAGCCGCTACCAGGCATATAACCATAAACATAGCAGTCATCAGTAACCAGAACCTGTTCAAGTCCCATGGCAGTCAGCTCGCTCTCTAAAATTCTTGCCAAATCAAACTGACGTTGTGTAGAAGGAAAAACTCCTCGATCTGCAGCAGCACCATCACTTTCGGTCCAGACCTTTACATAGCGCAGAAATCGCTCCAGAAGTTTGTTTTTATAATCAGTGTTATTATATATGTAGTTCATGAAGGTATTATAACATAATTGAAAAGGGATTACCATGTCGCTACGCTCTTCGCAATGACTAAGAGGTAAACTATAGAAAAAACGCATTTTTGACGATAATATAAGGTATGGAAGAAGAAATAATTGTATTTACAAATCAACTGCAACTTGCTCTTATGGCAAAACAAAGTTGGTTTAATGCAGAAAGATTGCAGAGTATGCTTGAACAGTTTCGGCTGTTGTTTACCTGTGTAAGAAATTTAAATGAAGTTTTTGTAAAACGTTCTCTTATTCAACCGGATCCATATAAACTTGAAGCAAGAATTTCTGATATTGGAACAATTGAAACTTCGGGCTTTACAGAAAATGAAGATCCTATTATTCTTGGAAAACGTTTTTCTGATTACGAAATGATGCTCGACTTTATTTGTACATATTTCCGTTTTTCTGTAGAAAACATCAATGTGAACAGAATAAAAGTCCTTATGGATTTATTAAATGCTTTTGATTGGGCAAATCTTTCTTCAAACAGTTCAAAATCAAATACACGTGCACTTGCATCAACAATTCAAAAAGCAAGAACAAATGCTCCAAGTGTTACAATAAGTTTAATAAACGACAGTACCGAAAAATGTGCAAAGTGCTGTCAAAAGATTTCTTCCTATCTTACAGAACTTGCAGATTTTCAGAAGGAGCTTTATAAAGGAAATCTTCGCAAGGATCTTTTTGAACATCCCGATTTTGATAAGGCAAAGGCTTTTTCTTCTCCCGATGCAGAAATGGCCGAAATCAAACGTCTTTATGTAAAAACAACAGGAAAGAAAACTTTTTATACAGATTTAGTTCAGGAAATTATTGCAGAAGATCAGGGACCAGACAAAGCAGGTCTTAGACAGAGACTTCTTGAAAAGCTTGAAATAAAGGTTACAGAAACAAAAAAAGAAATCCGCACTGTTAATCCTCATGATCTTCTTATGAGCGCAGTTTTTTCTTTGGGAGTAATGAGTTCAATCCTTGGAGGCTTGTATGCTAAGCTTTCCGATAACTTTGATCTTTTATTCTATACTAAGAAAACCTTCTTTATGAAATTTATGGAAGCACTTAGGAAGGCACTTGGTATAAAAGAAAAGGAACGCGAATGTACTATTATTGTTACAGATCCGCAATCTGGTTCAAAAAGTAATCAGCATATTGATGTAAATTCATTTCTCATGCAGATTTCAAAGCTTGCTCATGTTTATGCTGGAATAGCTTCCAAAGGAAACGAATATAATAAAATAAATGCGGCTAAAGATGACGATGCGTTGATTTTTTTAAACCGTCAGATTCAGGAAAATCAAAAACTGTTTACAACTATAAATGCGCTGGATGATCATTTTAAATCAAATGTTGAAGTAATGCAGCGTCCAAAGGTTAAAGGATTAAAGATTGATTTGTCGTCTTACAGAAACGCAATAATAGCAACAAATAAAAAACGCGGTGAATATGTTTCGGCAAAAGAAGAAATTGAACAGATGCAGAAGCTTGGAATAAAAGGCTGATTATGATTCTTAATAAAAAATCTTTTGCTTTTACTGTAATCCTCTTTTTTGCTGCCTGCATATTTGCCGACGAATTAAATGAATTAAAGAAAATTACGATTGTTGAAGCAGTTCGTGAACATGATTTGAATCCACAAACAACCAGTTATGCTTCTGATGCTCAGCTTCTTACCGGACTTTACGAAGGGCTTTTTACTTATGATCCTGTAAACTTAAGTCCCACTTATGCAATTGCAACAGACTACAGAATTTCACGCGATAAAAAACGATGGACTTTTACAATAAATCCAAATGCCTGTTTTAGCAACGGCGAAAAAATTACAGCTTCAGATGTTCGCGATTCCTGGCTTAGACTTTTGAGTACACCAAATGCTCCTTATGCTTCGCTACTTGATGTAATTGTTGGTGCCGAAGACTACCGCAACGGAAAATGCAATGAAGATGATGTTGGCATTTACGCAAATTCCGAAAGTTCTCTTTCAATCCATCTTATAAAACCTGCAAATTATCTTCCAAAGGTTTTATGTCATTCTGCATTTTGTGTTGTTCATAGAAATCCAACAGTTTATTCAGGTCCTTTTTATCTTGATAATATGGAAGCAGGTTATTACAGCTTAAAGAAAAATCAATTCTACTGGGATAAAGATAATGTTGCTCTTGATGAAATTATTTTTTATCAGAGTGATGATGAGATTGAAAACGCCTATTATTTTAATACAGGCCTTGCAGACTGGGTTACAGCAAATTTAGATACTTCGATTCTAATAGATAAAAACGCTTTTCATTACAATGCAGAATTTGCTACAAGCTATTATTTCTTTAAGGATAATAATAGTGTCTGGAGTTTACCGGAATTCAGAGCTGCCTTGTTTGAAGCAATTCCTTGGGAAGAGTTAAGAAAGGATTATTATGTTCAGGCACAGACTCTTGTTTATCCTTTAGCCGGATATCCTGATGTTGACGGTTATTCATATACTGATGCTGCCGAAGCAAAAAATCTTATGGAAGCGGCACGCGAAAAATATGGAATTCAAAAAGATAAAATAATTGTCTTGTTGTTTGAAATGCCCGAAAACGCTGTTTCTTCAGAACGGCTTGCTCTTTTAAGTGATGCCTGGGCTCCGCTTGGAGTAGAGCTTCAGATTAGAACTAAAAAGCCTTATGAATATTATGGAAATGTAAAGGAATCGGATGCGGATTTATTTATTTATACCTGGATTGGAGATTTTGCAGACCCTCTTGCATTTCTGGAATTGTTCCGGGGCGACTCTACTTTAAATGATTCACTTTGGAAAAATAAGGATTTTGACAGACTGTTGAATGAAGCAGCCGAAGCAAGTGACGAAGACCGCTACAAGCTTTTGGGCCAGGCAGAAACAATTCTTATGGACAGCTGCATGGTTATTCCTGTTCATCATCCTGTTATTTACAACTTAATAGACAAAAATACTGTCGGCGGCTGGACCGAAAACGCCTTTGACATTCACCCGCTTAAGTATTTGTATAAAAAGGTGGAAAAAACGACCGTACCGAATGTTGTGATTGGAGGAGAGAATAATCATATAATAGTCTTTAATTAAGAGGAATTAATTGTTTGGAGTGTCCGGACCATAAAAAATCAATTAAGGTTGTGACCGTAATGAAAAATGACTGAGGTCAACTTCCTTCTGTTGGCCGAAGGCATTTTTCATGAGAGGGAACAACCTTTAATGAAAATTCCTGGGGGAGGACAGTCCAAATACAAGATTATATATAATTGAAAAAACAATTATAAAAAGTTATAATTTTGAAACAATTTTTAAAATAATAGAGGATTTTTATGGTAATTCTAACATTGAACTGCGGATCTTCTTCCGCTAAATACCAGGTTTATGACTGGGACAACAAAGAAGTAATGGCTAACGGTGTTGTAGAACGCATCGGAATTGAAGGAAGCTGCATTACTCACAAGGCAAAGGGAAAGAAAACAGAAATTGAAAGCCCTTGCCCAACACACAAAGAAGCAATTGAATTGATTATTAAAGAAATTACAGACCCGGAAGTTGGTGTAATTAAATCTATGGACGAAATTAGTGCCGTAGGACACCGCGTACTTCATGGTGGCGAAAAATTCACAAAGTCTGTACTTATTACCCCGGAAGTTCTTGACGGCTTCCGCGAAGTAATTGACCTTGGTCCACTTCATATGCCTGCAAATATCATGGGTATTGAAGCAGCCCAGAAGGTTATGCCAAATGTTCCACATTCTGCAATTATGGATACAGCCTGGCACCAGACAATGCCGGAAGAAACTTTCCAGTATGCAATTCCACGCGAATGGTACGAAAAATATGCTGCACGACGCTACGGCTTCCACGGAACAAGCTTCCTTTATACAGCAAAACGCGCTGCAGTTCTTCTTGGAAAAGATCCAAAAGATACAAACCTTATTATCTGCCACATTGGTAACGGTTCAAGTATGTGTGCGGTAAAGAACGGTGTCTGCTACGATACAACAATGGGTATTACTCCGCTCGAAGGTCTTGTAATGGGAACTCGCTCAGGCGACCTTGACCCGGCTCTCCCTTTCTACATCATGCGTAAAACCGGAATGACTGCCGACGAAATGGATACAGCACTCAACAAGAAGTGCGGATGTCTTGGAATTACAGGAAAGTACTCTGACCGCCGCGATATTGAAATTGATGCAGCAAAAGGCGATAAGCTCTGTCAGCTTTCTATAGATATGGAAGCACTCCGAATTAAAAAATACATTGGTGCATTCATGGCAGAACTTGGACATGTAGATGCAATCGTATGGACAGCCGGTGTAGGTGAGCGCGGACCAATTACTCGTGGTAAGGCTTGCTCAGGACTCGAAGAATACGGCATTAAGATTGACGAACAGAAAAACGAATGGTCATTTACAGGAAACGCCGAAACCTGTATTTCTGCCGACGACTCTAAAACAAAGATTTTCGTAATTCCAACAGACGAAGAGCTTGTAATGACAGAAGATGCTTACGCTCTTATGAAGGGAACTTACGATGTTCACACAAACTTTAAGTACAGCTTCCAGGATCCTAACTATGTAAATAAGGCCCGTGAAGAAGGCTTAAAGGGCGACCTTGTTAAGAGACCAAATCTCGCAAAGGTAGTTGTACGTCCTCCAAAAAACTAAAAAGCTGAATGAAAAGATTTTTTCTATGTTTACTTTTACTGTTTTCGCTTTTTGCAGCATTGACCGCTCAGGAGACCGTGGCTACAACAGAAGCAGCTGCGGAAGAAATAAACGAACAGTACGAACTGTTTTCGTGGGAGCCTGTTGCAAAGGCAAAGCAGTATGGAGTGACAATAGAAAAATACGATTCTTCTAAAGACATCTGGACAGATTTTAAGGAAATCAAAACAAAAGAAACTCAGGTTGAAGTTCTTTTTACTCCAGGTGTCTATAGAGTTTCAATTTCTTCATATAACTTAATCGGACGCAAAAGTAAATCGTCAGATTGGGTTCAATTCAAAATCCTTGAAGAAAATATTCCTTATCTTAACAAAAATTTTCTTCCGGTAAATCCCGACTGGAATGTACCTGTTCTTTTCGTAGACAAATCAGACAACAAAGAATTTTCTAAAACTATTGATGAAAATTCAATATATATAAATAACTCTAAAGTTGTAAATTCTCTTTACATAGATGAAAATTATGAATTAGATTTATTGCTCGTAAAAGGCCACAATATTTTTTCTCCCAAAACAGAGTTTTATCTGGTTCCAAAGGACGAAGGTTTTACAAAGGAATTTTTAAACTGGTGCGATGACCGAAAGGAAGTTCCTTTAGGAATAGTTTCAAGAAACTCCAAGGAATATTCAGTAATTCTTACTTATGAAGCCTCATTATTACGAGCTGGTTATTATTCACTTGAAGTTCGGAATCCAGGTGGAAATACTGATTCCATTGATATTCTGGTTCTTGACAATACAGTTCCACAAATTACTCCAAATAAAGGGTTTACGATTGATGAACATTACAATGTAAACAGCATTTCAATTTCAAAAGATTCAACTTATGAGTTTTCTATTATTGGAAAAGGTTTAAATTCTACAACAGATTTTTATCTTGAACCGACAACAGGTATTTATTCGTATCCTTTTGAAACTTCAATTCCTCGAGAAACTGTAGATGCACTTGTTACCGGAATATACAAACAGGGTGGTTCTTCTGCTCAAATTACATTCTCTTGTCCTACAGAAAATCTACGTACCGGATACTATAATCTTGTTGCAAAAAACTGGGATGGAACTACAGCAAAATTTTTGTGTCTTATAAAAAAATCATTTGATAAAGATTATACAAAAGATGTAAAAAAACTTAAAACAAAATTTAACAAGAAAACTGAATATGTTGATGTTACGTTCCAGGATAGCATTTTTACTTCAGATAAAACATATACACTTGTTTCGCAATATGATGAAAAAATAGATTCAAACAATAGAGTCGAACTTAGGCTTGAGCAATCTGGTAAAAAACTTGTTGGAAAATTAAATCCAGATCAGCTTACAATTGCAAAATACGCGCTCATGATAGAAGATGCTTACAGTTCAAGTGTTATTTATTGCGCAATTGATAATACTCTGAAAATTGCAATGAATAAAATGAATGAGAGCACTATTGAAAAAACATTCTTCCGTCCACAAGGCAATAATTCCCAGATTACGCTCGATGCAGATGAAGCAGGTTCAATACAATTTTTCGATAATCAGATAGAAATGACAAAGCGCATGCCGTTCCTGTTTACAAATTTCAAATTTGATATGTCGCTCCTGCAGGATTCGTCTGTAATACTTAACCTCGAACTTGATCTTTTGAATTTCCAATTTGCTTCATTTGCCTTAGGTTATGAGTACCAGACAGGAAACGGTACTGTCAGAAACGCTGCATTTTCAATGTTAAGGCTGGCAATTCCAAGTAATTATTTTTCGCCATTTATAGGGGCTGGCGTTGGAATAAATCTTATTGTTCCTGATGAAGGTATAAACGATTATAATGATGCTATCAATATGTTCAAGGATAAAGAGCAGCTTTATGGAATAGCACAGGCTGGAGTTATATTGTTCACAGTTCTTGATGTAAGATACAATCTTTTTTATAACGATATGTTTACAGATAATCCATATTTTTCTCAGTCTTTTTCATTCGGATTCCAGTTCCCGCTCAGAGCTTACAAATTTAAGCGTAAAGTACTTACCCGTTATGCACAAATTACAAAGCCGGGCATCCTTAATGGAGCTGATTTTATAGATTCGGCTTCGAATGTTGATGAAGTTGAAATTCTTCAAAGTGCATCTGTCGGTGGTTTTGAAGGATATGAAAAACTTGTTGATGTCACAATTGATTATACAGTACAAGTAATAGAAGAAAATGCATTCAGAAATTGTTCAAACCTTGAATCAGTTTCATTCAATAGTGGCTATAATCAGAATGAGAACCCTCTTATTATAAAAGCTAATGCTTTTGCAAATGACAACAAGATAGATACAATTTATCTTCCTGCAAGAACACAAACCGTTCAACCTGGAGCTTTTGCAAACTGGACAAATGGACAGAATATTATACTTGAATGGAATCCTGATGATACTACAGAACGAAAATTAATTGGTCTTAAAAATTGTCCGGCTACTGTTCATTATGAAAATGGCGAAGTCTTTAAGGGTTCATTTGCAACTCCATTAGAAGACGAACGAAATTGGGTTTCAATAAACGAGTTGAATATTTCGAATGTTTCTGTTTATTACCTTAATAAATATGCTCTTGGAATGCGAATACGGGGCAGAGGTCAGAAATGGTACAGGAAAGAACTTAATACCTGGATAAATCAGGATTCTCCGAAAGATGTAATTGACTATCTGAAAAGTGGTGACAAAATTACATTCAAGGTTCAGGGCGACGGAAACAGCTACGATTTTATACTTACAACAGAAGAAGGCGGATATTTTTACTATAGATTTAAAACAAAAGAAGATATGCTTACAACGGTAGAAATTCCATATAAGAAAATGAAGAAGTATAGTTACTCCAGTCAGAAAAAACTGGATGTAAATAAAATAAAGATGTTCTGCATAATGCCAATGTGCAAGGATGAATGGAATGAAGTTTCATTCTTTGATTTTGAGGTTACCAGCAAATGATAAAAAATCAGGAAACAAAAAAAATGAAGAAGTCAGCAAAAAAACACATTAAAGTACGACACCCTATTGGTGTAAAGCTTGGAGCAATTTTTTCAAGTCTTGTAATTCTTGTACTTGGAATAACAGTTGCTTTGGTTTATGTTCTGTTTGCAAACGATCAGCGGGTAAACGCAAAATCAAATACAATTTCGTTGAACGAAACAACTGCAAATGCTGTTCAACTGCAGCTGCAGAATATACAAGGAAATACAAATAATTTTTTAAATGTTCTTTATGTAATAAAAGATGATAATCATTATGAAGAAGAAGCTGACTATTTTTTTGAGGAGCTTTGTACAACAAATCCTGATATTCTTTTTGTATATACAAAAGAAAACGGTTACAGAGCATCTAAGCTTTTTGCCGAGACTGTTCCTGGCGCAGAAATTACTTTTAATGCCTGGCTTGATAAAAATCAAACTATAGTTAATAGAGTAGGTTATGGAGCAGTAGTTGTAAAAGATTTGTCGGAAGCTCTTGGAGTGCCTTATACACTTGGAACTATGTTTAAAAATAATGATGATTTTGTTTGCGTTGCCTATAATGTTGAAAGCTTAAAAGAAACCTGTTTTAAAAATGCAAATGCAACTTATATCGTAAACTCATATGGAGAACCGCTCATTTACGAAGATAATCAGACTGTAATTAATGCGGGCCTTGTTCCGTCGTTTGAAATTGTAGATGAGCTTTTGAAGTATTCAAACGGCAACGAATATATTTATAAAGATTCTCAGGATAACAATTGGATTTACATCCGCATGAATATCCTTGATGAAACTTGTTCTGCAATAACACTTACTTCAGAATCATCAGTTTTAAAAGCAATTAATCTTACGGCTCTTAGAATTATTGCAATAACAGTTGCAGTATTTTTCCTTGCAATAATCATAATAAGATTTTTCAGTCGTTCACTTACAAATCCTATTGAAGATCTGGTTGCCGCAACTAACAGCATTGACCGCGGAAATTATAATATTCATCTGCGTCCTCGTACCAAAGATGAAATTGGTTACCTTACCGACCGCTTTACAAACATGGCAGGTGGACTTGCAGAACGAAACCGTCTTATGACCACATTCACAAAATTCGTAAACAAGGATATTGCTCAAAAAGCCGCAAGTGGTCAGCTTACTCTTGGTGGCGAAGACAAGAATGCAACCGTATTCTTCAGCGATATCCGATCTTTTACAGCAATGAGTGAAAAAATGACAGCACCACAGGTTGTTGAATTCCTCAACGATTATTTTACGCGCATGGTCGATTGTGTAAACAGAACAAACGGAATTGTAGATAAGTTTATAGGCGATGCAGTTATGGCAGTATGGGGTGCCGCAACAACAAATGGTTCTCCTGAAGAAGATGCCTGGGCCGCAGTAAAAGCCGCACTTATGATGCGAATTGCACTTTATCATTTTAATGAAAATCAAATTAAGCATGGGCGAAACCCAATTAAGATTGGCTGTGGTATAAACAGTGGTCCGATTGTTGCCGGTCAGATTGGTTCCGAAGATCACATGAACTACACTGTAATTGGCGATACTGTAAACCTTGCAAGCCGTACAGAAGCTTTGAACAAACCATTTGCTACAGATATTTTGATAACCGAAAATACATATTTACTCATTAAAGATAAAATTATTGCAGAAGAAATGCCTGGCGTTCATGTAAAGGGTAAAACAGACCCAATAAAAATGTACGCTGTAATTAATGCAAAGGGTGTAAAAGGACCAAAGGATATTCACAAGCTTCGTGAATTCTTAGGCTGGGATGAACCGGAACTCGATAAGGTAAATACTGATGAAGAAGAAAAGAAGTACAAGATCGGAAAGTAAAAAGAGAAGTCGCAGAAAAAGACATTTCTTTGCCGATTTTCTGACAATCTTAATTTGTCTCGCTGGAATTGCAGGTGCGTTGTACTGCTTCAGAAGTCTTATTTATGTGTCTCTTGCAAACGATACAGATACTCCTGTCGGCACTATTACCTTTAAGAAGCGTTCTCCACGCCGTCGCCTGCAGCATGAAAATGTCTGGGAATATTTAAAATTACAGAGCATAATTTACAAGGGCGATTATATTCTTACAGAAGATTTATCTGAAGCACAATTGATTTTTAAAGATGATAATTACACCGTTGATTCACAGGAAGGAAATATTTCTCATGTAGTTTATAATGAACAGGAACTTGAACAGATTAAAACAGGCTCTGCCGACATTTATTCAAACTCAATGATGAAAGTAGGTGATGACAGACTGCTTCATTTTATTAGTGGTTCTGTCTCTTTAAAATCTGGTTCACGCACAGATGATTTAAAAATCCGTGTAGGTGATAATGTATATACACTTGAAAAAAATACAACAGCCTTGTTCAGTATGTCGGGTAAAAAAAGTGACGATGGCAAGCAGACCGCAACTATTTATGTTTCTGCAGGAACAGTTCGTGAAGAAGAAACTGCGCAGGCTATAGATGCAGGTCAAGTTAAAACTATGCAGGTTGTTGCAGAAACAGCAGAGCTTAAGGCTACAGATTCTGTAGTTCCGGGAGTTGTAAAAACTGCTGTAAACAAAACTGTTGCTGTAACTAAAAATACTGCAAATGCAGTTTCAGAAAAAGTTACTGGAAAACCAATCGTAACAGAGAAGTCCCAAACAGAACAAAAAACTTCAAAGAAAAAAGTTGATGTACAAGATTCTCAAAAAACGCCTGCAAACTTTACTGTTCTTGTTCCGTCGGCATCTTATTCAATTACTCAAGATAATAATACAAAAGAAGCAATTCCATTTTACTGGACAAGTATTAACAGCATAAAGGTTGAATTTTCTTATAGTTCAGACTTTAAAAAGATTATTGATACAGAGTATTTAACAAGCACAGAGCAAAAAGGTTCTGTAGTTTTAGGATTCGCCGTACCTGATGATGTTTTGTATTGGCGTGCAATTCCTTCAAGTCAGGAATATTCAAAAAATATAGATTATCCTGCTGGAAAAATTCTTGTCCATGATCCGCAGGAAAAGAATCTTAAAAAAGCACTTACAGTTGCTTACGGAAAAGAACGTGCAGCAGAAATAGAACAGGCAGTAAAGGAAACTCAAGCGGTTCAATCTAAACAGGAAGAAAAAACTCTGGAAGCTCTAAAGCCGGCAGTTCAGGAATTGTCACAGGATTTTGAACAGGCGCAGCTTGAAGAAGAAATCGAAGCACAGGAAAAGCAGGACAGAATTGATGCAATAAGAAATTTCCGTTCTGGAAAAACAGATGAAGAAGAAAGACTTGCAGAAGAAGCCCGTATTGCAGAAGAAAAACGAATAGAAGAAGAACGTCTTAAGGCAGAAGAAGAAGCACGTAAAGCCGAAGAAGCCAGAAAGCTTGCAGAGCAAAAACGTTTAGCCGAACAGAAACGAAAAGCAGAAGAGGCACGAAAGGCAGAGGAAAAGCGTAAAGCAGAAGAGGTACGTAAAGCAGAGGAAAAGCGTAAAGCAGAGGAAGCACGCAAAGCTGAAGAAGCACGCAAAGCTGAGGAAGCACGAAAGGCAGAAGAAGCTCGTAAAGCAGAAGAAGCCCGCAAGGCAGAAGAAGCACGTAAAGCAGAGGAAGCCCGCAAGACAGAAGAAGCGCGTAAAGCTGAAGAAGAGCGAAAGGCAGAGGAAGCCCGCAAGGCAGAAGAAGAGCGAAAGGCAGAGGAAGCCCGCAAAGCTGAAGAAGCACGTAAGGCAGAAGAAGAGCGTAAAGCTGAAGAAGAACTTAAAGCTGAAGAAGAACTTAAAGCTGAAGAAGAACGAAAGGCAGAGGAAGCACGCAAAGCTGAAGAAGCACGTAAAGCAGAAGAGGCTCGCAAAACAGCGGAAGCCGCCCGCGAAGCAGAAAAGGCTCGTTTAAAAGAAGAAATGCGTAAAGCAGCAGAAGAAGAAAAGACACAAGAGTCTGTTCCAAATGAATTCATAAAATCAACACCAGTTTTGTCTTCTCCACAAAATGGCAAAGTATATACCGAAGATGATTTTGATACCCTTGTTCCAAAAATTGATTTTAGCTGGAATAAAGTTGATGGTGCAAAGAGTTATAAATTTGTAATTAAAGATTCAAGTGGAAAGACTCTTATAGAAAAAAATGTCACGACAAATAAGTATACACTGTCTTCAAATAATTTGAGTCAGGTTTCTGATAATGGAGAATATACCTGGTCTGTAACAGCAGTTCAAACAGTTAATAAACAGGAATACACAACACAGGCAGCAGAACGCAGCTTTAAAGTTCAACTTGAAGATGCCGAAACTGCTACCCTTAAAATAGACAATCTTGTAACTTTCTAACGCTGTTGAGTTCCTGCATGAAGCTTTTCATAAGTTTCCTGGCCTGCAAGAATGCGTACAAGTTCCATAGCAAACTGTTCACTAGCCCCTGGTCCTCTCGAAGTTACAAGATTTCCGTCTGTTATAAACACTTCGTTTGAATATCCGTCAAGGTATTCAGGCTTGGCATTATCCTGCATTTCAGGGTAACAGGTCCATTTTTTGTCTTTCAGAATATCTGTTTTGCCAAGTACTACAGCAGGCGAGGCACATATTGCAGAAACAAGTTTTCCTGCTTTATTGCATTTTTCAAGATATGCAAGAAGTTTAGTATTATTAGAAAGATTCTGTGCACCGAGACCTCCACCCGGACAACATACACAATCAGGAAGATTATTTTCATACTCAGTTAAAAAATCATCAAGAGTCATATCCATAATCATTGGAACTTTGTGTGAGCTTGTAACAATCATTGTTTTGTTAAAAGGAGTTCCTTGTACTCCAACAGTTACAACCTCTATTCCGGCACGTCTCATATAATCAACAGGACTCAGTGCTTCAATATCTTCAAATCCATCTGCAAAAAAAACTGCTGCTTTTACCATAAAAAATCTCCTTATATATACTTTTTTAACTAAATAACACAAATTTATCAAGAAAATAATGGCAAATTCAGGCAAAAAATCATATAAAATTTGCTTTTTTTACAAAATCGGCTTATATTATAATAGAAGAATTATGTAAATTATTTAAAAATATTTTATCTTTCAAATGTATCTTTTATAGAATAATCGTTTTTTAATATCAGTCATAAGTGTTGGCCGCTAAGGGTGGAGTGTGTCAAGAAATACAAGTTTACCTCCGATATATAGATTGGAGAAATGGGGTATTTTTGCATTTTGTTGTTTGACAGCAGAATGTGCTTTTAGAGGTGATGTTATGAATGTTGTAAAGAACAGAACACGCTTTTTATCAGTAATTATATTTTTTTTCTCAATAATTATTCTTGGCGCAATATCATTTTCTGGTTGTGAAGTTGGACTTGGTCCCGCTGTAGATACTCAGCCTCCAAGCATCACGATTGAAAAACCTGAGGTAGATAAGGTTATCCGAAATAAATTTCTTATTAGCGGAACCTGGAGCGACGATGGTATGATTGATTCTATTGTTGTCATTCTCAAGCGTACCGACGGCAAAACTCTTGACGGCATAAATTTAGAGCGGCAGATATCTGCAACATTTGAAGAAGATCTTATCAAAAAAGAGACTGGTACCTGGCAGGCTATAGTTGATCCTATTGAATCCGAACAAAAAATAATAGATGGTACTTACCAGGCAACCGTTTATATTAAAGATAAAGGCAACCACACAACTACACAAAATACAACATTTACTATTGATAATACTCCACCGGTATTGATTTTAACAAAACCAAATTCCACTCCTGATGATGATGCTTTTTCTTCTTACGGACAAAGATTATTCCTTGAAGGAAGTATTGCAGATTCAACAAAAGATACCTGGGTTCAACTTGATTTTTACTCAGGTGAAGAATGCACAGAAGATCAGTTTCTTGAAACTATAGAAACAGAAATGATTTCTCCTACAGATGTAAACTCAAATAATGCACGTCTTGCAATTTATAATTCAGACCTTTCAAAGGAATTTGCCCAGGAATATTTTAAACTCTATGGTCATAATAACGAAAAAGCAGGAGCAGAACAGATTTATGCTAAACTCACAGTTTACGATACAGCAGAAACATTCCCTATAGATGGCGAAAGTGATAATCTTACTCCAAGTGGAAAGATTAAAGGTAATGCAAGTCAGTCATTCTATCTTACTAAAAAACTTGCAGAATCAATTACAAAATCACAGACAGCAAATGGCTACGGACTTGCTCCAATTGATATTTACAATGTTTTAAACGGAACCTATGCACTTAAAAATGCATCGCGCGCTGCAGAATCTGAAATAATTATGGAAGAGCTTTGCAGCGATGAACAAAAAAAGAATATTACAGTTTTCACAATCAACCCGGAAAACAGCCCATATTTTACAATAAGTGGTCTTAAAACTCTGAACCTCGATGGCAAAGATTTTGAAGAAGGAAACACAATTGTAAACGGAACTCAGACAATTGAAGTTTCTGTATTTATGGGAAGTGACTCTATTGCACTTAAGGATGATGAAAATTTCTATGTATATCTTTTGGAGTGTGATAATTACGGTAATCCAAAAAAAGAAGATGTTGAAGAAAATCGCATAAAGCTTTATTCAAAATATAAAGAAACAGGAAAAGGTTCAGAAAAAAAATCCTATTACAAAATAGGTGGAAAAACAGATCACAAAACAGCTTCTGGAGCTTATGTATTCAGCATTCCAATGAATAAAAGTTTAAGGGCAGATCCAGATGCCGGGCTCGATGGATTTGTAAATATTAATCTTGAATATGGTACAAATTATATTATTCGTGTAAGTGGAAAAGATACAGAAGACAACGAAATTGAAACAACAGATAATGGTTACGGTTTCTGTTTTACTGCAGGTGGAACAGCTCCTCGCATTACAATCACAGAACCTGCCGAAAACACTGTATTCATTAAGAAGGGTGATGGATTAACAGTAAAAGGAACTGTAACTTCAGAAGCAGGCGAACCTCGTTTCACAATTTCAAATGATGAAAACATGGTAGAGCTTCCTCTTACTCAAGCAGGCGAGGCTACCTATTCTTTTGAAAAAGAAATTGCACCAGACGAACTTGGTTTTGACCAGAACGAAAGTGTAATTTATTCTCTGATTTTCTCTGCTACACGCGATGCAACAGAAACAACCCAGACTAAATCTGTATGGTATGATGTCGACGGTCCAGCCATTACAATAGGCGAACCAACTCCTCTTATTAAGAAGGATTCTGTTAAAGCAGACGGTACAACAGTTGAAAAAGACAGTATAAACGGAACAGTAACATTTAACGGTTCTATCATTGATGAGTTTGACTCCCGATTTGGTTCTGCAACTTATAAAGTAAAACAGAACAACAACATAGTACCTGGCTTGAGCGGAAGTCTTGAAAAGAATTATACATTCTCTATTGATACTACAAAACTCACCGATAAGCAGGATGCCGTTATTGTAATCAGTGCTTATGACTATATAGGCAACTTGAGCGAAATAGAATGTACTTATTATGTTGATCAGAGTACAGATAAGCCTGTTATAAAGGCCACATCTGATTCAGTTGACATTTCACAAGGTCGTAGCGAGGAAGTTCTTGAAGCTGGAAAAAATCTTTTTGTACGCGGTGGATCTCTTGTTTTAAATGTACAAGATGATGATTCTGTTAAGAGTGCTGTTGTTTTAATTGGTAAGAAAAAAGAAAACGGTACTTTTGAGGTTCCTACATCTGCAGATACAACAGGAACTCTTTACAAAACTTATGATTCTCCATCTGCAATTTCTCATCAATTACCAACTACTGTTGGAGTTTATCTTGCCACAGTTCTTGTTTATGATAAAAACTATTTATCAGATACACAGACACCACATAGCTTTAGTAAGTGTGAATTTATCCTTAGAATAACAGGAACTGGTCCAGATGTAACTCTTTCTCCAGAAAAAGATTTCATTTCAACACGCAATGGTATTGGCTCAAATAAAATAACATTTACTATAGCAGATGAAGGAAACGGTCCTTATAAAGTATTCAAGGATGATCAGCCATTGTTTGAAGGTTCAACTAAAGAATCTCCTATTGAATACACAATTACATATCCGGCAAATACAGAAGAAGCAGACGAAATAGCCTTCAAGATTATGGATAAGAATCAGGGCTTTACAGATAAAATTTATAAACCAAAGTTTGATAACATTTTACCGGAAGTTTCTATTACTGCTTGTCCTAATAAAGATTTGACAGAAGAAACATCATATTTGTTCAAAGGTGGAATGTCTGATTCTCCTTCAGGCATAGACAGTGTTAAGATTAAATTTATTGATGGAGACAATTCTGAATCACAGACAGCTATTGCTTCTGAATGGCAAGATTGTATTGCTGGTTCAAAATCATGGAACTACGAAGCAGTTTGGGAAAGTGATGATCTTAAGAATGTTTTTGCAACAGAAGGCAAAAAATCTGTTATTGTAAAAGCAATCGATAATGCAGGTAACGAAAAAACAGTTTCTGATACATTTGTTTATGATAAGATGAAACCTGTAATTGAAGATATTACTGGTTCTGAAATTACAAATGGCAGCGATGTAACTCTTACAGTAAATATTAAAGATACAAATCCAGTTAAACCGGCAGTAGTAATACGACAGAATGGCACAGAAATTCAACCTACTGAAAATGTAACTGTTGGTGATGTAACAGGCTCTGGTTCAGCTTATACAAGTGAAATTGTAATTCCATTTAGTTCTGTAATTACAACTGATGGAGTTTACGAAATAGAAGTTATTGCAAAAGATTTGAATGGAAAAACTTCTTCTCCAAAATATGTAAAGATTACACGCGATAGTGCAAAACCTGTTGTAACTAATGTTAAACTTGCAGAAGAAGAACTTTCAAGAGATGCTTACTCTAACAACGGAAAGTATTATGTAAATAATACAAAAAGTACATATAAGATTTCGGGAATTGCAACAGATAACATTGGTGTTGAATCTGTAACTCTTGTTGTTACAAGCAAAGATAATGCAACTGTTACAACTAGCGGAACCTTTAACGGTTCTGTTGGACAGTGGAGTTTTACTGGAATTAACTTAAAGAGCTGGAGCGGAACTGGTGCAACTGCAAGTATTGTTGTAAAAGATCAGGCCGGAAACATTGCTCAGGAAAATGTTTCTCTTGATATTGTATTTGATGTAATTGCGCCTGCTCCAGAACATCAGATTGATGATTCTAATAAGGACCTTGTATTCCGTATTGGCGACTATGCATATGATGCTGGAGATAGTGACGTTGGTGGAAAATATTCAAACGGAACCTACGGCAGTGCTCTTACAATGCAGATTCGCGGATATTACCCTGATAACGAAGAGGGTTCTGGTATTAACAAAATTTATTACAAGGTATTTGAATATGAAGTTTCTATAGATGAAAACAAGGCAAATGCTACTGTCATTAATGAAAAAATCTATTTTAAGACTCTTAATGACCTTAGGGATTATGTAATTGCAAACAAAACAGATACATTCTCTCCTCTTGCAGCAACAGAAACAAGAAATGTCGAATATAACATTACACCTGCTGCTAATGTTGCAGATACTGTTGATCGACTTGGCGGAGGAACCCTTACAAATGGATACAACCTTACTTCTAAAGGCTATGTACAGTTCCGAAAATCAATAACTACAAACTATAAAACAACAATCAAGGGCTTTAAGGAAGGAAAGAACTACCTTGTTATTGTAGCCGAAGATAACGTAGGAAACTCAAGCGTAGACCATGCTGAAGTTCCTACGCCGGAAAATCCAACTGTGACGGCAATTTATCCATGTTACTCTTTGAATGTTGATATTACAGCTCCATCAATCAGTTCTGATTCAGATGAAGGTATTTATACAAATTTAATAAAGAAACTTGCATCTGGAGAACCAAATCCAGATTCAAAAGTAGAAATTTCTGGAACAGTTTCTGATAAATCAAATGATATACACGGTTCTTCAGGCCTTAAGAATATTGTATTTACAAGTAATCAATCAAGCGAAAAAATAACGTTAAATTTAACGTCAACAGGTGGAACTCCAGAAGACCCAACACTCATAAACTGGACAGTAGATATAAGACCTCTTCTTACAAAAGCTGGAAATGCAATTATTTCTGCAAAAGTAACAGATAATGCAGGTTACGCAACTTCAACTCCTATTGCAAATGTAACTGTAGATAAAACTACACCAACAGTAAGAATTACTTCTCCAGAAGCAAATTCATACATAGGTTCAAAAATTAACCTTTCTGGAACTGCAACAGATGGACAGGGAGCAGGACTTGATACTTCAAAGAAGATGATTCTTTGTTATACAACAAGTGGTACAGCAGGTGCTTCAGCTCCAACAGTTACTCCATCCGATACAGCAAATCCATCAAATGGCTGGACAAAGCTTGCAGAAATTAATGCTGCAGAAAGCTGGAGTCATACAGTAAATGTAAGTTCATTATCAGGAATAACAGATAATGCAAATACTACAGTTTATTTTAGTATAAGTGCTACAGATAAAGCTGGAACAGGTAATACAGGATATTCTGCTCCTCGTTCAGTTGTAATAGATAAAAAGAAGCCTGTCGTAGAAATTACAGTTCCTGCAACAGAATCAGGAGCAGTAATACAGGCTGGAAGCTATAAATTCGAAGGTACTATTTCAGATGAAAATGAAATTTCTGAAGGTAAAGCAGAGCTTTATGCGGTAACTGGCGAAGGCAACTCTTTAACAGAAACAAAAATCAGCGAAACTGCACTTTCTATAACCCCTCCTGAAACTACAGGCGAAAACTGGACATGGAGTTGTCAGGTATATGATTTAACCGCAGCGACCTATAGAATAAAGGTTACAGCAAAAGACGCAGCCGGAAATGATTCGACTGTTATAACAAGTCCACGTATTTATATAGATAATACTCCTCCTGTAGTACATGTTGAACAGACAGGATTACGCGATTCAAATGGAAATTCAATTACTGAAGAACTTGTTACAGGTACAACATATTACACAAAGGGAGATTATACATTCACTGTAACAGTAGACGATATTAACTTTGATAACAACGATACAAGTTTGTATACAGTAACAGCTAGTGCAAATCAGACACTAACTATTACAAAAGATTCACAAAATAAAAATAAGTTTACATTTGAACCGGCAACACCAGTAGACGGCTTGTTTACTTACACAATAAAGGATGTAAAAGATAAAGCTGGTAATAAAGCAAATGATGTTATTATAAAAGTTCAGCGCGATACAACTGGTCCTATAGTAGAAATCAGAAATCCTGCTAATGATATAACAGATCCTGCAAATTCTTTGAGCGGCACATCATACTCATTCAGAATTAATGCTAATGATCGTGGTGGTGTAGGGGTTGCAAAACTTTATTATGTATTCTCAAAGAATTCTTCAGCTCCTGCTTCAGGATGGATTGAAGAATCATTAAGCGATGGTGATTTTAATATTGACCAGAATCTGGAAACTTTAGGCGAAGGTAACTGGTATCTTTATGCAAAAGCAGAGGATAAGTCTGGTAATCTTTCTTCAAGTGTAGAAAAGAGAGCTTTCCCAATTGATAAGTCTGCTCCAACTCTTACTGTAAATGATTTAGTGTCTGGAGTAAATCCTGTTTGTTCAGAAGTAGACGACGGCTATACAATAAGCGGAACAGCATCAGATACAAATGAAATGCATGAAACTGAAGCAATAACAATTGATGTAGATGGCATTAAAACAAAAATAGCAAAATCTTCAATTACTACGGGTGATGCCTGGTCTTACAAAATACTAACTGGAACTGAGAACGGAAAACTGAAATCAAATGAACCTGTAGTAGTAAAAGTTACTGCAAAAGATATTGCAGGAAAGACTACAGAAAAGAATTATACTCTTTACTATGATACAAAAGACCCTGAACTTTCAGTTACTTCTCCTGTGGATGATGAAAAAGTTACTTTAGCAGAAAAGGAAATCAAGGGAACCGTAAGCGACGGCGGATACGGAATTAAGAAACTTGAATATAAATTGTACAATTCTGCAAATGAAGTAATAAACAGTGGAACAACAGAAGGCGAAAATCCAGATGTTATCATCAAAGGTGAACAGTGGTATATAAAAGGTAGTGGAAAAATATCTCTTGGTTCTGAAGGAGCTCTACGCCTTGATGTTATAGCAACAGAAAACAAACCTGAAGGAGCAACAGCTGTTGAAGGCCGACAGTATGTAACAACAAAGACAGTTAACTTCTATTATGATGTAGCAAATCCGGAGCTTACAGAAACTGGAATCGGAACAAGAGGAAAGACAACAAAAGCTGGCTTTATTCTTTCAGGAGTTGCATCAGATTCAAATGCACTTGCATCTGTAACAATCAAGTGGAAGGTAGGAACTACAGATAAATCTATTGCACTTACTCCAAGTTCAACACAGTTGAATTCTATGAGCTGGTCAAAAGACTTTGTAGTCGGTTCAACTAACGATTCGAAAACAAACTATGTATCCGACGGAGCAAACGAATTTACAATTATCGCAAAAGATATTACTGGAAAGGAAAAACAGCTTACACGTACTGTAGTAGTAGATACCCAAAAGGATGTAATTGGAACTGTAACAGTTGATGCAACGGGCGGAGTAACAATTGGTACAGGTGAAAATGCAATCATATGGTACAAGACAACAAGCATTCCGGTAACGGTTCCAGTAACAGAACGCGGACCTTCTGAAGTATCAAAAGTAGAATATGCAACTCAGTCTGGTGATAATGTAACCTGGAATCCTCTTTCATCAAGTGGAACAAACTACACTGGAACAGTAAACTTTGGCGGAGACGGAAGCCAGACCATGCGCTTAAGGACAACGGACGTAGCTGGAAACGTATCTGAAGAAAAAACAGTTTCGGTAAATATAGATACAAGTGCGCCTGTCCTTTCAGCCCTTTACTACAAGAAGGGAAGTGAAGCTGCAAAAGCACTTGACAGCACAGTTTATCTTAAGACTGGAACACCGATAACCGTATACGGAAACTATAAAGACGAACAGAGTGGTGTAGAAAATCTTACATTCAAGATTGGAGATACAGCAGTAACTCCAACAGTAACATATTCTACTACAGAAATCGGAAACAGTGCACCGTCAGACTCTTTATATAACGAAGAAAACGCAGTAACAATAACTGGAAATGAAACAACAATAAAATCTTGGAAGGCTGTAATTACTCCTGCAGCAGACGGACAGTTTACCGTAACAGGAAAGAACAGGGTACAGACAAGTGTAGACAATCAAAAAATCTTTACTATAGCAATAGATGGTGATGCTCCAACTGTAACAATAATTAATCCTGGAGCAGGCATAGATCCTATCAGCGGAACAAGCTATTCATTCCGCATTAATGCCGATGATGGAACTGGTGTTGGCGTAACACAGCTTTCGTATGCTTTTGCAACAACTTCTACAGTTACAGCAGCAGATGTGTGGACAACAATAGACTTTACAGGCGGTGACAAGAACATCGATATGCCGCTTGAAACAGGAACAACACCTGTAAAAGATGCAAACGGTAAGGTAACAAAACTTTGTGAAGGCGACTGGTACGTATTTGCAAAGGCTGTTGATAAGGCAGGAAACGAAACAACTACTGCTGTAAGCAGAGCCTTTACTGTCGACAGATCAAATCCAACCCTTACTGTAGACGGACTTAATGAAAGCGGAGTAAATGCACTTTACAAGGAAATTTCAAACGATAAATATGAATTAAGCGGAACTGTAAGTGATTCAAATGCACTCGCTTCAACAGGAGCCGTAAGCATAGAAATAGATGAACAGACTCCTGTTTTTGCAACTGTAAGCGGAACAAGCTGGACTTATAATCTTGATGTCGGAACGACTGCAGGAACCTTGCAGAAAGATACTCTTGTTTCTGTAAAGGTAACTGCAAAAGACGTTACAGGAAAAACCACAGAAAAGAACTATACCCTTTACTATGATACAAAAGATCCTGAACTTGAAGTAACTGCTCCGGTTATTAACGAAGCAGTTGAAACAGACACAAAGGTAATCAAGGGAACTGTAAGCGACGGCGGATACGGAATCAAGAAGCTGGAATACAGCCTTTACAGTGGTTCAACACTCATTGCAAGCGGAAATACCGATAATCCTGATACTACTTACCCAATAGCCATAAAGGGTGAGCAGTGGTACATCTCAAAGAATGAAGGAAAAGTTCCTCTTGGAACAACAGAAGGCGCTCTCCGACTTGTAGTAACTGCAACAGAAAACAAGCCTGAAGGTGCATCAACTGTTACAGGACGACAGTATGTAACAACAAAGACAGTAGACTTCTATTACGATAAAGCAAATCCTACTCTTACAGAAACAGTAATTGGAGCAACAGGAAAGACAAAGAACGAAGGCTTTACACTTTCGGGTGTTGCAACAGATTCTAACGCTCTGGCATCTGTAGAAATCAGCTGGGGAACAAATAACAAAATTACTCTTACTCCAACTTCTCAACAGTTAAAGTCAATGAGCTGGTCACAAGCCTTTGTAGTTGGTTCTGCAACAGGAACAAACCACGTAGCCGATGGAACAAATGAATTTACAATCATTGCAAAAGATATTACAGGTAAAGAAAAACAACTTACCCGAACGGTAGTCGTAGATACAGTTAAACCAACATGCGGAACTCCAACTATAACATCATCAAAAAATACAGTTGATGGCAAAGACTGGTATAAATCATCATTCATCGATATCAAACTTGAAAATGTAAAAGATGAAGGTGGTACAGGAATTTCAAAGGTAGAATATACAACAGAAAGTGGTGATAGTGCTCACTGGTATTCTATGAACAGTTCTGCTTCTGTAGCTACAACATATACTGCAACAGTAAACTGCGCAAATCAAGGTTCTAATACAATAACAGTTAGAGTTACTGATGCCGCAGGAAATATTAAGAATGCAGGAACTCTCACTGCTTATGTAGATACAAAAGAACCATCTCTGGAAAATTCATATGCTAAGTATCTTACAGGTGGTTATCAAGCCGTTTCAGAGCTTCTTATCAACGGAGATAACGGATATGAACTTAAGATTTCTGTAAAAGATGAAGATGCCGGAACTGGTGCAAATTCAGGTAAGAATTCAGGTATTGCATCTGTAGAATATTCATATAGTAATTCAGATGGTACTTACACAATTGACGGAACAAAATCTGAAGATGAAGATGCTTGGATTATAACAGTTCCAAAAACTGGAAATGGAACAAACAGGTATTCTCCAACAGGATCAAATAAGATTTATGTAATCATTAAAGATAACGCAGGAAATGAAATTAAAGAAAGAGTTCTTACCGTAACAAAGGATACAACTGCTCCAACAGTTGAAATAAAATCCTTTACAAAGGCAGGAACTCAAACTAATTCTCTCTACGACGTAAACGGAACAATCACAATTTCTGGTCTTGCAGATGATACAAATAAGTTTGATTCTGTAAAGCTTGAATATCAGAAAGACGGTACTTCAACCTGGACAACAATCCCAACAACTTCTCAAACAAGCTGGAGTACAACGCTTAATACTAAGACTCTAACTGATAACAAGAAGTACACAATCAAAGCAACTGCAACCGACGCTGCAGGAAATACAAATGAAGCTACTCAAGACATCTATGTAAATCAAGATTCAGACCGTCCTGTTATTACTGTTACAAATATCACACTTGCAACTAAAACAGAAGGAAATGTAACTTCATATGATGCAGATGAAACATCATACCTCAAACGAACTTCAAGACTTGAAGGTACAGTAAGCGATGACGACGGTAATGTAACAAAGCTTGAATACTCTACAAATGGAACTTCATGGACAGAAGCAAGTCTTGAATACGGTACAGCCTGGAGCATTGCCGATTTGCCGGAAGGTGAAAACAAGCTTTACTTTAGAGTAACCGATTCTGCAAATACAACTCCATTTACTACCGTTGTAGAATCAGAGTCTGCAACATCAGAAGCTGCTAATCAGCCAAAGATTAAAGATAACAGCAATACTTATGTTACTCATACACAAGGTTCTCTTGCCCTCAACTTTAAGGTTGTAACAAAACAGCCTGATGTAGAAGAGAAAAAGTATCAGGTTTTCAATTCTAAGGCAAACAATGGTACTGGAGCTTGGGAAAATAGAGATTCTCTTGGAACCTTAGGTGGAGACTATACTAAGTTCAAGATTACTCTTAAAGCTAAGTCTGATGCATTCATTGGTTCTGTAAAGGCTAAGTATGCAACCGATGCTTACGACATTACCTTTACAACCACCGAAACTACTACAAACAATAGTTATCACACCTGGATTTCTCCAGAAATTGATCTTGATTCTTCAAAAACCGAAATAAAGCTTAAGATTTCAGATGCAAGTTCTACAACTGATCCAATGACTCTGGAACAGACAGTTAACTATGCAGTAGATAATACTCCTCCGAAAATTAATATCAAAGATCCTTCACAGGTAGTTGGTGTAAAAGAAACAATGCAGTTTGATGTTAGTGAAGGCGCAACTGTATATTTTGCCGTAACAAAAAAAGAGGTTACAACTGCACCAACTGCGGCAAATGCATGGACTCAGCTTTTGGATAACTCAAATGGTCTAACCTGGTATGCTGCATTTGACGATGATCTGGCTTTGGTTGATCACACAAAACGATTTGCACTTTATCTTGTAGATTTAGGTATAACTACAGAAGATGAAATTTTGGACAATGATAGTCCATTTACAGAAATAACAGATGTTCATTTCTGGGTAAAGGCAGTTGATCAGTGTGGTAATGTAGGCACAGCTTATAAGGTTGTGAAGGTTGATCCACAGGGAAATCGTCCTTCGGTAAAACTCGCATATCCTACGAATGATGAGAACGGTGAACCTCCTACAAAAGGTGGAACAATTCGTCTTGATGGTACTGTTACAGATGATATTGCCGCAAAATATGTATGGATCCAAATTGATACCGGTAATGATGGATTTGGCTTGGATGACCTCAAATTCTTGAGTACAAGTAAATATCCAATTGGAAAAATAAGTACAAATACAGAAGTTGCAGATACTGTTATTCAGGCTCTCCTAGCAGGAACTAGTGTTACTGATTATGGTATTATGGTTCCTGTAAGTGGTACAAGCTGGAACCTTTCTATTAATACAAATCAGGAATTCAACCAAAAGGCAGATGACCTGGGTAAAGCTCGTCTTGATATTAAATTCTTTGCTACCGATGCCGATCCTGATAAATCAGATAATACAAATGTAATTATTCATAAGAGTATTGATGAAAATAATACACAGACAATTCTCATAGACTCAAAAGCTCCTTATATTGATTCTGAAAACCTGTATCTTGTAAAGTATGATGGTAATACAGAAATTGCAAGAAAGGTTTATAAAGAGGGCGATAATGTTCATGGAATCTGGTATCTTCAGGGTACTATAAAAGATGATGACAGTGGTATAAAAGAGATTAAGTATAAGTTTACAGGTGATGAAGATTTTACAAAAAGAATTACTTCTGCAGGTGGAACTTGGACAGATTCTTCTAATACACATTTCTACTTTAAGCCAAAATCAAGAACTTATGATGGAAAAATCATTTATGATTATGAATTCAGTATTCCTTTAGGATCTTCTGCTTCTGGTCAAGTAGGTGAAAGTACTGTAAAAATTGTTGCTACAGAAAATACAGAACTAGGTCTGAATACAGATTCTGCTCCTTCTTATAAGGTAACATATGATAATAAGGCACCAGAGTTCATAACAGAAAATAATGTTAATGTTAAACTTGATCCGACTGTTCAAAACTCAAACGGCTTCTATACATTTGGTGCAGTTGCTTCTGAAGATAAGATTAATAAAGTATCGCAGTCAGGTGTTGAAAGAATTGCATTCTACTTTACCCGCGATTTGAATTACAGTTTGAATACAATCGATAATACTCTTTATGCATCACATACCGGCGAGAAGGACGGAAAAACCAATGATCTTTTTGATGTAATGGTTAAGCATGTAAATAAAGATTCTGACGATACAGGTTCTGGTAATATGATTATTAACTATAAGGGCAAGTCAGAAGGTGCTGGTGCAACACTTACATATTCAGAAGGACTGTATTGGAAAAAGATTTCCGGAAAAACCAAGGATAAGACATTTACATATACATCAGCTGTTGATCCTAACATTCATGCAAGAGGTCTCATTAAGATTAATGGTGTAATTTACCTGATTAATTCTGTAAATGGAAAGATTGTAAATCTTGATGATGACTTTGGAAGTACAGAAAAATCTGTAGATGCCTACTTTGCAATTTGTAATGTAATTGATAAGGGTGGAGAAAAGAATGGAAGTGCTATAGCTTATCCAAATGGTTATGGCTATGGATATTATTCTTCACGCAATACAGATGATGGAGACCTTATTACAGAAACCTTCAACAGTCAGGGAACAGAATGGATTTTTGATGCTTCAATAAACTCAAAGAACCTTCCAGATGGTCCTATAACACTTCATATGGTTGCTTTCGATAAAGCCGGTAACTATACCGAAACACCTGTAACTATGGATGGAACTGTTTCTAACAATGCTCCTAGAATTGCCGGATTAATTCTTGGTACCGATGAAAATGGTAACGGTCAGGTAGACGATGGAGAATTCAATAACATTTCTTATCATGAACAATATGAAGCTGGAAGAGATGCTCGTGGCGAAGAAATGCATAATGTTATGTTCCCTGTACAGGATGCTTCAAAAGATAATCCTAAATCTGCACTTACAATAAAAGGCACAACAGTAATTAAGCCAGAAATTGTTGGTGGAAACGGAAAAATAACCTATAAATATTCTGTATATGAATTTGACTCAAAAACAGATGGAGAATTTATCTGGAAAACTACTGCCGAAAAAGCAAATGTTACAGGAAGTGTAATTGCAACAGGAACTACAGATGACTCCATAGCAACTCTTTCTGCCTTTATTGAGCTTTCTGTTACAGATTTTATTGGAACAATAGGTACGGCTCAAGAACCAAAAGATTCAAGTGTAATCAAAGATGGAAAATACAAGAAATTTGTATTCAATTTTAGTGATAATACTCCTGGTAAGAATGGCGCAGCACAAAGTGATAATGCAACTTTGAATGTAATTATGGATGTTGCTTTGCGCGAAACTAACAAAGCTAAAAACTGGATCTTACCATTCTACTGGAACAGTTCAGACGACAACAGTCTGTTTGGACAGAGTAAGAACAATGGTCATATTGAACTTGCAACAGATTGGGTAACGGTTGATGCTTTCGATTCTTCAAAGGCTGAATACGATGCCGACCCTAAAGTTTCTGGTATGATTAAACTCGAAGGAATTGCCCAGGATGATACTTTGATTAACCAGATCTTTGTAAAGCTTGGTACAGCCATGATCTCTACAAATGGACTTACAACAGATGATAAGGTAATTGCTACATATGTACCTTCTACTGCTACATGGACATTAGGTTCTTCATTAACAAAGGTTGACAATGAGGACACAATTCCAGCCGCTGGTTGGGCTAGCGAAATTAAACAGGCAACCTATGGTGAACTTCTTGCAGTTAAGGCAATTACAGCTCTTCCAGATGGTAAAAAAGCAACAGATGAAGTTCCATATACTTCTCAAGACCTTGGACATGTAGTTCACTGGATTTTGTATCTTGATACCTCAAAGATTACAGGAGTTGCTGCAACAAATGTTACTGTAACTGCAACAGCCAACGATCGCGGAACTCCAGAATACAATGGTTCTGCGGTTGTATATAGTCCAAACGACACTGCTACTACAGGCGGCCAAACAATTTCTGCCGCAGTAACCAAGACCGACTCTACAATCAATCAGGGTGATCTCACGGGTTACTATAGAATGGATGTTGTGCCGTATATTACAAAGATTTCAACTGGCGTAAGAACAGCCAGCGGTCTTAAAGATAACAATATCCGTTCTGCAAGCGGTAAGTACAGTATCCTTGCAAATAATGCTGCGAATGTAATTACAGTAAGTGGATTTAACTTCTCAACTACAGCATTAGTTGCAAAAATAGCAAATATTGCAACTTCTGCCGGAATAGCAATAACTAATACAAATGGAGGCACTGCAGTTACTATTGCCGCAACCAATACAACAACCGCAACAATTACTAACAGTAATATTACAAAGAGTGGCTATCTGGAATTGTTTAGTAATACGATTCGTGCACTCAACAACATAAACAGTAATGACAGTTATGGTACAGCAAAGAACTCTAGTGGCGTACAGCTTACCGGAACCAATGCAACTGTTTCTGATTACACCAACGCTTACAACCGCGAACCAGATTATTACACAACAAAGAATGTTCAGCTTACTGATGACAGGTATTTGAGATTCTTTAATATGAAGGATACAGGAAAGAAAAATGGATACTATCCAAATATGATTATGGATGGTAATGATCCTGTATTTGGATTTGTAGATTTGAATGGTACCACTGATTCTGATTATGGAAATACTTCTATGGCAAGAATGAAAGCTGGCTATCAACCACAGAGAGCTAAATTCTCTGGTTCAACAGGTGCTCAAAGCTCTATTGAATATTTGATTGGTGGTTTAGCCTGGGATCAAATGGCTATGGCTAAAGATGCCGCAGGGAAATATATGCATGCTACGGTATATAATTATTCCGAATCAAATATGGCATTTATATATAATACTTTTGCATCAAATCACACATGGAAACTTAAAGGTAGTGGAACGGCTTATAAAGGTGCATGGGGATTAGGTGGTACTTATGCGGATATGTCTACTACTAATCAGTATTCTGGAACAACAACATGGCATATCACTAGAGCTCAAACAACAAAAAATAACGCAATTGCTTTGGAGTCTATAGAATATGGCAATGGTGCACTCGTAGGACGTTATCAGAATATTAAGATGGTGGTTAAAGGTAATTCTACGACCGAAACTGGTGCTAAAGTTTATATGGCATATTATGATGATAACACTACAAACAAAGATGTAATTTTCAGAACCTTCAGAGTTGCAAAAAGCTCAACAAATAATAGTAACCAGTTGTATGATAATGGTGTTTATTCAAATCTTACAGAAGAAAACACCTCTGGTCGAATTGCAGTTCGTCCAGCAAATAATACAACTATACGAGGTTCTAAATATCTTGATCTTGGTGTTACCTCAGATAATCATGTAGTAGTTGTTTATTATGATACCAACGAAGGAAAACTAAAGATGTTCTATTCTGGCAACACAATAGATGGTTCTTCTATTACACCTACACCAAATTGGACAGCTGCTAGTGTTTCATTCCCAAGTTATGTTGGTACAGATGTTTCGATGGTAATTGATGACTCTGATGGAATTCATATTACTGCGTCAGATTCAACCGATTCAGATTTGGTTTATATGTATATGCCAAGTTATAGCAGCTCAACATTAAAAACTATTAAAGTTGATCAAGCATTTGCAGTTGGTACTTGGACTTCTATAAAAGTTAAAGGTAATGCAACAGATGGTTATGTTCCATACATTGCTTACTACAATGCAACAGAAACTGGTAGTCGAGATACAATCAAACTTGCATACTTTGCAGATACAACAAAGAAGATATCATCAGCTGCTGCAGATACAATACAAGGTGTAGATTCAAATGGTTATACAACAGGAATATGGGAATATATGACAGTCCCTGCTATAACACCGCCTCAAGGTGGTGATAGTAAGTTCAGAGCAGTCTGTCTCGATTTCGACAGTTCAGGTAATCCTGTAGTAGGCTATCTTGGTACAAATCTAGAGTTTGGAAAAGCGTTAGGCGAGTAGTAAGTGTAACCAAATTTTCATCCCCGTCACATCAATGTGCCGGGGATTTTTTTGCTTAACTTATAATGTATTTGAAATCTTTTCTTAAATCTCTTTCTGCAGCTCCAGCACTTTTTCAAGTGGCAGCCCTGTATAAAGAGCAGTTTCATCTGGGGTTAGTTTTCCTTGCAGCATTCTTCTGGCAGTTTCTTCTGCATTTTGTTGAGCTCCTTGTTGTATACCCTGTTGCAAACCTTCTTTTAAGCCTTCTTCGCGACCTCGTTTTGTTGCATTTGACATTCTTGTATTGTAGTCGCATTCAGCCTTCCAGACAGAAAACTGATAGAACCAGTTATCGTCTTCTTTACTCATGTGTTTTACAATATTTTGTGCTGCCATAATTCCGTGCTCCGATTGTATTATGCTGTTTATAAAGTCTTGCTTGTCGTCA
>JAFZWX010000053.1 GCA_017617145.1 Treponema sp.
GAAAAGCGCATAATCCAGCCATCATACTGCATGATGTTTAAAGCAACATGTCCGTTAGCGGCAATTTCTTCCAGGAATCTGATTTTTTCTGTTGTCATTTTTTATTCCTTGTATTCTTTATAAATATGAAAAACATCCTGGCGGCCAAGATATTTTGTTCCGTCAAAATCCATTCGCAAAATCCAGGGCATAAAATCAATGATTTCCATAAAGCTGTCTGCATTAAAAGACGGCTCGTAATAATTGATTATGCTTGAAAGTGCTGTACCATGAGTTCCAATCGCGATAGTTTTGCCCTCGTGATTTTTAAGGATTTCCTCAAGCGCTTCGATATTCCGCTTTTGCACAACTCCAATAGATTCACCATCAGGTTCTGCATACGAAAAATCTGCCCAGCGTTTTTGGAACATTTCGTGATTATTACCATTGGAACCTGCTTTTCGTTCGCGCAGCCTTTCATCAGTCTGGATTTCTTTTTTGTAAAGTTCTGCAGCTGGCTTTATGGAATCAAAGCTTCGTTTGTAAGGGCTGGAAATAAAAAGATCAATTTTTTTATCTTTCAAAATCCGAGCAACCTCAAACGAATCTTCAACTCCTTCCTGAGTAAGAGGTCTTGTTCTGTCATCCTGCCAGCTTGAATCTGGTTTGCAATGGCGCACAAAATAGATTGTTGTCATCCTACATCTCTCCTATAAATCCCAACCCTGATATCGGTTTTTCTGATACTCCCGCGTGAACTTTGCAATCTGCATCATTTTGGCTTTGCCCCATTCGTTTTCGTGATGAAGCTGAAGGTAGGTGTTCCAGCGTTCTTCACTCAGCGTACCGTCTTCCAGGACCGCAAGAACTGCACAACCAGGCTCATTTGTATGCGAGCAGTCGTTGAACTTGCACTTGTTAAAAAGATTAACTACATCAGAAAAAGTTTCGTCTATTCCTTCTTCCATGTCAAGCACTCCAATTTCACGCAGGCCCGGAGTATCCATAATCCAAACGCCGCATTCAAGTTTAACTAACTGTCGGTAGGTTGTGGTATGCCGTCCCTTGCCATCAGAATCGCGGATATGATTTACTTTCATAAGGTCTCCGCCATTCAGAGTGTTGAGCAAAGTTGATTTACCAACTCCCGAAGATCCAACCAGTGCAATTGTTTTGTCTTTTTGCAGGTACGGCGTGAGCTGCTCAATTCCATAACCTGTCAAAGAACTAATCGCAATTACATCGGCTTTATCGCAGATTGCTTTTGTGATTTCAACTTTGAGTTCTACGTCATCGCAAAGGTCTGCTTTTGACAAAATCACAACAGGCTTTGCTCCGGTGTTCAGCGTGATAGAAACAAATCGCGCAATTCGGTTTTCGTTATAATTCTGGTTCAGCGAAGTTACGATAAAAACATAATCAAAGTTTGCAACAATAGTTTCTTCCAGAAGATTTTTTACAAAACCTTCTGAGTGTCCGCTACGGTTAGGGCGTTTGAATACAGTTTCGCGTGGAAGCACTTCATCAATCAGCGCATCGCCATATTCATTTGTAATAACTTTTACATAGTCACCAACAACTGGCGGCTCCAGTCCCAGATTGTAAAATTTTCCTTTGAGTTTTCCGAGCAATTCTTTGTCGGCATTTACGCTTCTGCTTTCACCTTCACACGGCAAAAGCATAAACTGGTTTTTCTGTACGCAAGAAACGCGTGCAGTAATTGTATTATTTGTTTTCAATTTGATTTTCCTAAAAGCTAGAATAAACACCCGGGAGGGCATTCCAAAACAACTCCGCTTTCAGGCAAAAATGTGGGACAGGCGCAACGCCTTACATTATGCAATAACAGCGGAGGTCGAAGAATTAATAAAACGCGAATCAATCATAAATCTTTCTCAACCTCCTTGAAATTAGTATGACTAAACACTATCACAAGTGTGGGGCTTGTTCAAGTAGTGCCTCATTGGTTTTGTATGGATTCAACGCACTCACAATCTTTACTTGTCATCAATATAAAATATGTTATCATAATTTCATATGGAAGGATTTAGGATTTTAGAAATAACACAACCAAGCGAACTTCATGTTACCGCTAATCAGTTGACTGTAGAACAGGAACCTGAGCCAAAGAAAAAGCGCAAACTTTCTGTTCCTCTTGAAGACTTAGAATTGATTATTTGTACCGGCGCAAATATAAGGGTCTCAACAATGGCACTTTCGGTTCTGAGTGAAAATAAAGTGGGCCTTGTAATCATTGGAAAGGATTATATGCCTTCGAGTATTGTTCTGCCTTATGATGCAAATGTTCGAAATGCCAGTATTGCAAAAACTCAATTAAATATGAGTTCAGAAATAAAAGGACAGTTTTGGCAAAAGATTGTTCAAAAGAAAATTGAAAACCAGGCAAAATGTCTTACTCTTCTTGGGCTTGATGGAACAAAGGAACTGATGGAAATGATTCCGCAAGTAAATCCAGATGACCCTGAAAATATAGAAGGACTGGCGGCGAAGTTTTATTTCCAGCAGTTTCATCCTGGACTTGTACGAAGAAATGATGATCCTATTAATTCTGTTTTGAATTATGGATATGCAATTGTTCGTAATACAATTATACGCGATGTTGTATGTGCTGGATTTTACCCTGCAATCGGAATTCATCATGAAGGCCCGTTTAATGGTTTTAATCTTGCGGATGATTTGATCGAGCCTTGGCGGGCAATGGTTGATGTTGTTGCACATGATATTGTTTCTTCACAGACAAATCTAAGCCGTGAGCAGAGAAAACAGTTGACCCTGGTTTTGCATAATGCCTGTATGATAAACGGCGAAAAAAATACAATTTCAAATGGCATTAACATCATGATACAAAGTTTTAAGACAGCAATTGAAGAAAACAATGCGGAATTGATTAAGCTCCCGGATATTCTACCGGTAGAAAAAATTGAAGTAATCAGTGAATAGAAGGTGTATATGAGGATTCTTGTTTTACTTAATCCAACAAACAAAAGAGGAACAAAAGCTGCTTATACAGAATTAAGAAAATTTTTAGTACGGGATGGATATATTCTTTTACAAAGCGAAGTCTTTATGCGAATTACTAATAATCGAAAAGGTGCAGAAAAACATCTGAACCGCATAAAGAATTATATTCCAGACACAGGAACTGTCAGAATTTTAAGATTAACTGAAAAACAGTTCTGTAATATGGGTTTATACCAGGCAGAAAGAGATTATCAGGAAGAAATTGTCGGTGTAAATGACTATATTTCTTTGTAAAATTGAAAAAATCGTGTTAAAATAAAGAAAAACACAGGTATAACGACCCGCAATTTTTGGAGGGTCGTTAACCTAGACAGCGTGCTTTCAAAAATCTCGGAAATTACAAAAGAAGGCGGAATATTTGCTTTTGCAACTCCTAGTGGCGAAGGCATTTCGGCAAAAAGTAATCTTGACC
>JAFZWX010000054.1 GCA_017617145.1 Treponema sp.
TCCTAATCCGAAGAGTCTTGGTGTAAAAAGATATGCCGGTGAATCTGTTTCTGCAGGTTCAATTATTGTAAAGCAGCGTGGAACTAAGTTCTATCCTGGAAACAACGTTATGAAAGCTGGAGACGACAGCCTGTTTGCAACAGCAGACGGAAAAGTAGTATTCAGCGAAAGAAATAACCACAAAGTTGTTTCTGTAGAAGCTGCAAAATAAGTTCAGCGCTCGCTGAATGACGATGCCCGGTGAAAAAGTGCCGGGCATTTTTTTTGGAGTATGTATGATAGGTTTTGCTGACGAAGCTAATATTGAAGTTCGCTCTGGTAACGGTGGCAACGGGTGTGTTGCATTCCGCCGCGAAAAGTATGTTCCTCATGGTGGCCCGAATGGTGGTGACGGTGGTAAGGGCGGCGATGTTATTTTTACTGTAAAACGAAACCTTCGTACTCTTGCAAACCTGCGCCACAGAGTGTGCTTTAAGGCAAAGAACGGTGGCGATGGTCAGGGCTGGAACCGCTATGGTGCCGACGGCGAAGACTGTGTAATTCCAGTTCCTCCGGGAACAACAATCCGCGATGCAGAAACAGGCGAAGTTATTTACGACTTTTCTACCGCAAAAGGCGACGAACAGTTTACTTTCTTAAAAGGCGGTAACGGCGGCTGGGGAAACGTTCACTTTAAGTCTTCAACAAATCAAGCCCCTCGTCAGGCAAACCCTGGACAGCGCGGTGAGACACGCTTCTTAAAACTTGAACTTTCTATTATGGCAGACGCCGGTCTTGTTGGATTCCCTAACGCAGGTAAATCAAGCTTGCTCACTTACTTCACAAATGCCCGCCCTAAAATTGCGCCGTATCCTTTTACTACAATTATTCCGAATCTTGGTGTACTTCGCGTAGACGATGAAAGCGACATTATTATTGCAGATATTCCTGGTATTATTGAAGGCGCCAGTGAAGGTCTTGGACTTGGCGATACTTTCTTAAAACACATAACCCGAACAGCCTGCCTTATTTTTATGATTGACTGTTCAGACGACAATTATCTAACTGCTTACGAAACGCTTTGCAACGAACTTGATAAATATTCAGACAGTCTGCTTGAAAAACCACGCATTGTACTTTTGAACAAAATTGATGTTGATGGTGCTTTTGACCGTGCAGTTGAAGCGGCAGAAAAAATCAGAGCCGCAGAGCCAGACACTGTTGTAATTCCGGTTTCTGTTCATACAGGCCGCGGAATGAAAGATGCTCAGAATCAGATTATTCAGCTTGTAAACCGCCAGGAAAAAAGGCTTGAAGAAGCAGAAAAGGGAACTGCGGAATTTGGAAGCGGCTTTATGAAAGACCGCGCCGGCTTTGATGATGACGACGAAAATATTCAGTATCCGGGAAGTGAACAATAGGAGAGGGTGAACGAATGAAGCTTGCAGTTTTTGGCGGAACATTTAATCCTCTTCATATTGGGCATGCAATGCTTGCAGATACTATTATAAAAGAGCTTGGTTACGACAAAGTTCTTTTTGTACCAACCTGCGTTTCGCCACATAAGGTTATTAGCAGCAGTGTTACTGTTGAACACAGGCTTGCAATGGTGCGTGCTTTTTGCCAGTCTGTTCCGGGCGGAGTTTTTGAAGTTGAACCTTGTGAAATTGAACGGGGCGGAGTTTCTTATACAAGCGACACACTGCGATTTTTGACAGAAAAATATAAAGATAAAATTGACGGAAAGCTTGCCTTTATTATGGGCGATGAGGTTGCGGCTGAATTTGAAAAATGGAAAAATCCACAGGCAATTGTTGAACTTGCAGATTTAATTGTTGTTCACAGATATCCTGATATTAAAGTTTTGGAAAAGCTTTTGAGCGGAGCAGGGGAAGACGAATGCCAGACTGCCTATGAAAATAAACCGACCGGAAACTACAAGGGCGATTTTGCTGTAAGGTTTGACTTACAGAATTTTGCCTTCCCATGTAAGTTTATTGAAAATCCTATGCTGCCGGTTTCGTCTACAGATATCCGCCGCCGCATTGACGAAGGAAAAAGCTACAGGTATCTGGTGCCGCCGGCAGTTTATGAGTATATAAAGAAGAATGGATTATATATTGGCCCTTCGAGAGCCTCAGGGACCCCAGATTGTTTCTCAGGGACCGCAGAAGAAATATGATTGACTACGACACTTTGACAGAAAAAATCCGCGATTATACAGAGGCACATGTAAAGCCTTCGCGATATGAGCATTCAGTGCGTGTTGCCGAAATGTGTGTTAAGCTTTGCCGCCGCTATGGTCTTGATGAAAATAAAGGATATCTTGTTGGTATTGGTCATGACATGTGTAAAGATATGCCGCGTGACAAAATGATGGAAACTGCTGCTCGCGATGGAAATCCTATAACCGATTTTGAAGCTGCAAAACCAAGCCTGCTTCATGGTCGTGCCGCCGCAGTTACTATGAAAGAAATATTTGGTATTACCGACAGCGATATTCTTGAGGCTGTTGCAAATCATGTTTCGGGATGTGTAGGCATTTGCGATTTGGGTAAAGTACTTTTTTTAGCCGATAAAACAGAGCCCGGCCGGCCGCAGTCAACAAATGAATATCGGGCAAATCTTTTAAAGCTTTCACTTGATGCACATTTTCTTTCGGTAATAAAAGAAAATTATGAATATATTACAAATCGTGGTTTTGAAGTTTACCCGGAGACCCTAAAAATGATAGAATATTACGAGAAAATAGTGGGGGAGCGCCAGGTGCGCTAAAGGCATTTAATGAAAAAATTGCGAAATGAACAGAAAGGTCTTCTCTTTATTGCATTAATCCTTGTAGTGATTCTTGCTATGAGTCTTTTCTTTGCACGTTCTCTTAAAACTAACAATGTAAAAGATGCGCTTGAACGTGATACTCTTGTACGAACGCTTTTTGTAGTTCAGGATGAAGACGGCAAGGTTCTTTTTTCAAACGTTATTATTCTTGATACTTCTACAAAAAAAGCTGCTGTAATTAATCTTCCCGGGTATACGGGTGCAATTTTTCAGTCGCTTGGACGAACAGATAAGCTTGAAGAGGTTTACAACGAGCTTGGAATGGCTTCGTACAAAACAGAAGTTCAGAAGCTTCTTGGAATTACTATTCCTTATACTACAATGGTAAAGCTTGAAGATTTTATCCGCCTTTGCGACATGTTTGGAGGAATGCGCGTTTTTATTCCGTCTCCTATTGACTGTGTTTCTGAAGATGGAGAGCGCTGGCTCTTGCCGTCTGGTGCGGTTACTCTTGATGGTGATAAGATTGCCGTTTACCTTCAATATGAAGAAGAGGATGAGGCAGAAGATACAATTCAGGATAGATATCAGAATGTTATGGGCGCTTTTTTAACAGGACTTCACGACCAGAGCTTTAAGATTTTTAATACAGGTAAAAACTACAAGCGCTTTGCAGTAAGCTTGAATTCAAATATTTCTGATGACGAAGAAGAAACCCTTTATTCAGAAATTGCACAGATTGATACTGAATCTATTATCAAGCAGACAATCACAGGTTCTCTTCGTAATGTAGATGGACAGCAGTTATTGTTCCCGCTTAATAACGGTGAGTTTATTAAAGAAGCAGTTAAGCAGACTACCTATATGCTTATGTCTTCGGACGGAACAATTTCAAATCGTATCTACGTTCTTGAGATTCAAAACGGAACTAAAACTCAGGGGTTGGCTCGCCGTACTGCAACACTTTATCAGAATGCAAGCTATGATGTTTTGAGTGCCGTAAACGCAGACTCAAATGATTATGCAGAAACAGTAATTGTTGATCACATTGGAAACGAGGCGGTTGCGCGTCAGGTTGGCGAGCTTATACGCTGTACAAATATAAAACAGGCAGATGAAATGGAGGATGGAAGCTCAAGCGACAGCATGGTTGATTTTACAGTTATTCTTGGAAGAGACTTTAACGGTGCTTATGTAATTCCTGGAGCTTCGTATTAAAATATGAAAACAACAGAACAAAAAGCAATTGAAATTGCAAAGCTTATGCAGGACGGAAAGGGTGAAAATGTTACCCTTATTGATATCAGCGGATTAAATTCGTGGACTGATTATTTTGTTATTGTAACTGTAACAAGTTCTACACAGCAGCAGGGTCTTGCAAAACAGATTAAAGATTATATAAAAGAAAATGATTTAGAGATTCATCCTGTAAACCGCCGAAGTCCAAACGGTGAAGACTGGAATCTTATTGATCTTGGAAACATTGTAATACACCTGATGTCTGCACAGGCAAGAGAATTTTATAACTTAGAGAAACTTTGGTTTAATGGAAAGGTGATTGAATTGGAATAGATCCCGAAACAAGTTCGGGATGACTGTCATGCTGAACTTGTTTCAGCATCTCATTACAGATCGTACTTATCTATGAAAGAAATATCATCTTCGTCATCGTTGCGGTGGCGAAGGTTGTAGCCGTCTTCTGGTTCTACATCATCGTAGGGTTCGTCTATATCTTCTTCTTCCTTAAAAACATCATCGTAGTAAAGCTCATCGTCGCTGTCAAATTCGTCAAGGACTTCATCCTCGTCGTCATCAAAATCATCATCAAAGTCTTCGTCAAAATCGTCGAAGTCATCATCCATGTAAATTGATAATTCATCAAGCTCTGGTTCGTCAGCGAACATAGACACCCCGGTTTTTGTAATGTAA
>JAFZWX010000055.1 GCA_017617145.1 Treponema sp.
TGTAGAAGCATTACAGACAACCTTCCGTTCTGTTTCTGACACAATGCTTCCATCTGTTGTAGAGGTTGATATCACTCAAACAAAAACATATACAAATCCGCTTGGAAATATGACAAATCCTTTTGAGTGGTTCTTTGGAAATGGAAACAGCGGCGACGGTTCCAGCGGAAACACTCGTGAATATCAGACATCAGGACTTGGTTCCGGAGTAATTGTCCGCAAAACCGGAAATACTTACTATGTCCTTACAAACAATCACGTTGCAGGCGATGCCACAAAAATAAGTGTAAAATTAAATGATGAGCGTACTTTTGAAGCAAAGCTTGTAGGTACAGATAACCGCATTGATATTGCTCTTATTTCCTTTGAAACAAAAGATAATATTCCTGTTGCAAAGCTTGGAGATTCAGATCAGGTAAAATCTGGAGACATCTGTCTTGCTTTTGGTGCTCCACTTGGCTACAGTCAGTCAGTAACTCAGGGTATTGTTAGTGCAACAGGTCGTAGCGAAAGCTCAATGAGTTCAATCAGCGATTACATTCAAACCGATGCAGCAATCAACCAGGGAAACTCAGGTGGTCCGCTTGTAAATATCTATGGTGAAGTAATCGGTATTAATACATGGATTGCTTCTTCTTCCGGTGGATCAGTAGGTCTTGGTTTTGCAATTCCAATCAACAATGTAAAGAGCGCAATTGATGCCTTTATTAAAGACGGAAAAATCACTTACGGATGGCTTGGAGTTTCATTGCTTGAAATTAATGACGAATATAAAGAAGCACTTGGCGTAGGTAAACAATCCGGTGCCTTTGCTGCCGAAGTCTTTGTTGATTCTCCTGCATATAAAGCTGGAATAAAACCAGGTGATTACATTGTTGCCCTTAATGGTAAAACTGTAAAAAATGTTAATCAGCTTGTCCGGGATGTCGGATATCTTGAAGCAGGAACAACAGCTACCTTCAAGATTCTTCGTGGTGGTTCAAAAACTTACGAACTCAAAGTTAAAATAGAAGCACGTGCAAAGGATGTAGACAGCCAGAACAACAAACTCTGGCCTGGTTTTATTGCAACGCCACTGACTGATGAAATGCGCGAACAGCTTAAGATAGATAATAAGAAGGTAACAGGTGTTGTTGTAGCAAGTGTAGAATCAAAATCACCTGCAGCAAGTTTACGTCTACAGGAAGGTGATATTATTACAGCGGTAAATGGTAAAGCTGTTAAAAATATTGCAGAATTCTATCAGGAGCTTGCAAATGCAACAAAGTCTATAAACTTTGATATCTATTCAAATGGCGGAACTGTAACAACAGGAACCTACAAGTTCTAAATTATCTACAGTTCAGAAATATACCATTAACAATAAGACCATCTTATTATATACTATAAGCATGGTCTTAAAAAATTTTATAGTCTTTGAAGGTATAGATGGAGCGGGAACTTCCACCCAGATTAAAAAACTGGTTGAAAGAGATCCCGCTCATTTTGTTGCTACTGCAGAGCCTACAACAGGCGAAACGGGTAAGTTTTTGCGACGTATGCTTGCAGGTGAGTTTAAGGTAGATGAAAAAACTAATGCATATTTATTTGCAGCAGACAGATGTGAACATATTTTTGGAAAAGGTGGGGTACAAGAGCTTGTAAATCAGGGAAAAACTGTTGTAAGTGACCGATACTTTTTTTCAAGTATGGCATATCAGGCTGCTTCTTGTGGAAAAGAACTTCCAGAACTGTTGAATTCACCGTTTCCTTTACCCGAATATCTTTTCTTTTTTGAAATTAATCCGGAAATTTCCCTTGGCCGAGTAAATGCGCGTAATGGGAAAAAAGAAATATATGAAAAACTTGATGTGCAGAAACGCATAACCGAGCTTTATGAAACGATTATTTCTTCTTATGAATCAGACAAAAACAAATGTCAGGAAATGAAAATCATCAGAATTGATGCAACAAAAACGATTGAGCAGATTAGTGATGAAATTGCCGCTTCCATTTTTATTGCGAGAAACTAAAAAACATAATACAATAGAAGTATGGAACAAATCGTAAGAAAAAACGGACTTTTATACACTTCTGATTTACATACCGTGCTTGGTGTAGATATTGAATCAGGAGAATTTACCGGTCGTATACCATTTGGTGCTCATTATGTAGACGAGGAAGTTTTTACAGAATGTCCTTATGAAAAAATTGATATTCCCGATTCTGTTATAGGAATTGGTGTTGCTCTTTTTAAGGATTCAACAAATCTAAAAACAGTAAAACTACCGGAAAAACTTACTGAACTTCCCCCTTATCTTTTTTCTGGCTGTACATCCCTCGAAAAAGTCAAAATGCCGAATGTTGTATACTCTTTCCCAGAAGGCTTGTTTCAGAATTGTTCCAGTTTAAAGGAAATACCGTTCCGTGCAGGAATAAAAGAACTGTCTCCTTATGTTTTTGAAGGCTGCAGTTCTCTTGTTTCGCTTGTAGTTCCTCCTACAGTTGAACGAATTGAAGTTCGCGCTGCTGCTGGTTGTACAAATCTTGTAACAGTTGTTCTCCCGGAATCATTATATGAGCTTGATGATTCTGCGTTTTCTGAATGCCCGAATATCAGAAATATCCGTATTTCAGAAGATAATCCTCACTTTTATGTTAGTGAAGAAGATGGATGTTTATATGAACGTACACAAACGGGTGATAAGCTTAGATTGAGTGTTGCAGGAACAGAAAAGACTGTAGTGAATCTGTTTAAGGAAAATGTAGATGACGAAACAGAAACTTTCTTTACAGATGAAGATTTTTACGAAGAAGATGATGACTTTAGCGCCGAAATTGCAGTAGAAGATGAAATTGCCGAAGGTGAAGCTCCCGATGAAACACAAGAAAGTATTGCTCCACAGGCGGCAGTTTCAGAAGCAGAACTTGCAAATCTTTTTGGTAGTAGTGCTCCAGCCGGTTCCGATGAAGAAGAAAATGATGCAGCTGTTACAGTAAAAATCACAGATTCAAAAACTCAGGCAATTCTTGATAGTGTTGAGTATAGCAAAGTAATTGAATGTGAACCTTCTGAAACTCCTCCAGCAGATTCTGATTTATTTGTTGTAGCCGAAATACTTGATGACGGTGAGTTTACAAATAAACTTCAAATTGTTGCACGTCGTTTTGCACAAATTCAGGATTACAAACGTATTTTTATGCTTTACGGTCTTCCTGTAGATAACGATGAATTTATGGAGTTTTTTAAGCTTTATGTAAGCAATAGAAATGTTGTTTTTGCCTGTGAAGCCGCTTCAAAATCGGGATTATCTGATTATGGAAAAAAGGTTTGTGAGTATTCCCGCATTGATCTTTCTCACGAAGCTTTGCAGGAGCAGTATAAAAATATTTTATCGAAAAATGATACATTAGTAAAACTTGTTATAAAGGATAAAAAATGAAAAGTGACAACGCAAAAAAGGGCATTGAACGTGCTCCTCACCGCTCATTGTTTTATGCAATGGGATATACAAAAGAAGAACTGGACAGACCGCTTGTAGGCGTATGCTGTGCAAAAAATGAAATTATTCCGGGACACATAGAACTTGACCGTATTGCTCAGGCTGTAAAAGATGGAATACGCATGGCTGGTGGAACTCCGGTAGAGTTTCCTGCAATTGGCGTTTGTGATGGAATTGCAATGGGCCACGAAGGAATGAAATATTCACTTGTAACACGCGAACTTATTGCAGATTCAATTGAGTGTATGGCAAAGGCACATCAGTTTGACGCTCTTGTTATGATTCCTAACTGCGATAAAATTGTTCCCGGTATGCTCATGGCTGCAGCACGATTAGACCTTCCAACAGTTTTCTGTTCCGGAGGACCGATGATGCCAGGTCGTATTCCTGGACAAGATGAAACAAACCCTTATGCAGGTCGCAATCTTTCTTTGTCTGATATGTTTGAAGCGGTTGGTGCTGTTGCAAGCGGTCGTATAAATGAAACGCAGCTTGAGCAGCTTGAAGAAGTTGCTTGTCCCGGCTGTGGTGCATGTTCTGGTATGTTTACTGCAAACTCAATGAACTGTCTCACTGAAGCAATTGGCCTTGGACTTCCTGGTAACGGAACAATTCCTGCTGTTACTGGCCGCCGTATTGCACTTGCAAAAAAAGCCGGTATGGCAGTTATGGATATGTTTAATAAAGGAATTACTGCACGCCGCATGTTTACAAAGCAGAATTTTATAAACGCTCTTGCTGCCGATATGGCACTTGGCTGTTCAAGCAATACAATGCTTCATGTTCCTGCAATTGCAAAAGAAGCAGGACTCGAAATTGATCTTCACGATGTAAATGAAATTTCAAACAGAACACCAAATCTGTGTCATTTAGCACCTGCTGGTCATACATTTATGTGTCAGCTTGATGAAGCGGGTGGTGTACAGGCAGTTTTAGCTGAACTTGCAAAGAAAAACCTGATTGACACTTCACTAATTACAGTAACAGGAAAAACAATTGCAGAAAATATTAAAGGCGTTGTAAACCGCGACCCTCAGACTATTCGCCCGATTGAAAATCCTTTCAGTGATAATGGGGGACTTGCAATTTTGTTCGGTAACCTTGCTCCAAATGGAACTGTCGTAAAACGTTCGGCTTGTGCAAAAGAACTTATGAAGCATACTGGCCCAGCCCGCGTATTTAATGATGAAAGTGAAGCAATGGCAGCAGTTCAGGGCAGAAAAATAAATAAAGGCGATGTTGTTGTAATTCGTTACGAAGGACCAAAAGGCGGCCCCGGCATGCGCGAAATGCTTGCAGTTACAGCGGCACTTGCGGGGCAGGGACTTGATAAAGATGTAGTTCTTATCACCGACGGACGCTTCAGTGGTGCAACAAGAGGTGCTTCTCTTGGTCATTGTTCACCAGAAGCAGCTGTTGGTGGCCCAATTGCCCTTGTAAAAGAAGGTGACAATATTACAATTGATATTAACGCATATAAAATCACACTTGAAGTCAGCGATGAAGAACTTGCAAAACGACGTGCTGCCTGGGTATGCCCTGAGCCAAAGGTAAAAACAGGATATCTGGCTCGTTACGCTAAACTTGTTTCGTCAGCAGATAAAGGTGCTGTATTAGAATAAAAGATTCCCGGGTCAAGCCCGGGAATGACACAGAATTGTCATTGTCGGGCTTGACCCGACAATCTCTGTATGTAATGAGGTATTTATGAATAACAAATCAAATCCAAAGGCCTTAATACCAATAGGAGTATTCCTGGTACTCTATCTTGGTCTTGGTATAGTTTTTGAATATGTTCTCAAAATCCCAATGGGCTTCTACAATATTCCTATAGTTGTTGTTTTTTTGATTGCACTTTGTGTAGCCTGCTTTCAGAACAAAAAGCTTTCGTTTGATGAAAAGCTTGCTCTTATGGGAAAAGGTGTTGGTGATAAAAATATCATAACAATGATTTTGATTTTTCTTGTTGCCGGTATGTTTGTTGGAGTTGTAGGCCGTTCTTCTGCATCAAGTGTTGCATATTTTATGCTTTCAATAATTCCTGCTCAGTTTGCTGCAGTAGTTTTATTTATTGTAAGTTGTTTTGTTTCAATTGCAATGGGAACTTCTGTAGGAACAATTACTCTTGTAACGCCAATTGCTGTTGCAGTTGCACAAACCTCAGGTTTAGGAATCCCTTTATGTGTTGGTTCTGTTATGGGTGGTGCAATGTTCGGCGATAATCTTTCATTTATTTCCGATACAACTATTGCTGCATGTAACGGTCAGGGCTGTCAGATGAAAGATAAATTTTATGAAAACTTTTGGATTGCACTTCCTGCCGCACTTGCAACAATCGTAATAATTCTGATTATTTCTTTACGTTATCATGTTTCCGGAACAATTCAAAATGAGTACAATCTTATTCAGGTTGTTCCGTATGTTCTTGTACTTGTCTGTGGTATTTCGGGCATTAATGTATTTATAGTTTTGCTTATAGGAATTTTTTCCGGAGCAATCATTATGCTTGCAACGGGTGCAATAAAAGCTGTTAATCTTCTTGCAAATATGGGTTCCGGTGCCGCAGGAATGTTTGAAACAACTATGGTTGCTATTCTTGTTTCTGCTATCTGTTCTTTAATTGCAGAATATGGTGGATTTACAGCACTTTTGAATGGAATCCAGAAGATTTTCAAAGGAAAAAAGAATGGTCAGCTTGGAATGGGTCTTCTGGTTGGTGCTATGGATATTGCAACAGCAAATAACACTGTAGCAATAGTTATGGCAAATCCAATCGCAAAGCAGATGTCAGAAAGCTACGGTATTTCAAATAAAAAAACAGCTTCAATTCTTGATACATTCTCTTGTATTTTTCAGGGAATTATTCCTTATGGAGCGCAGATGCTTGTTGCTATAAGTGCTGCACAGTCACTTGGTGCAAGCGTAACAGCTTTTGATATCATGCCGTTCCTGTTGTATCCATACTTGCTTTTAGTCAGCAGTTTGATTTTTATTTTTATTGTACCGGATAAAGAAATTCCAATTATTGAAGGTTATGGTATAGATACAACAAACCAGACTTCTGAAACCCCAAAGGAAAACAACTAAATGGAACAAAGCTTTGAAAACTGGACAGACTATGACAACTGGCTTGTCCAGAATTATGATAATTTCTCCATTTATAAAGTGCAGGAAACTGATGGTAAGATTACAATAGAATATTGTCCAAAATCAGAATTTCCTGCCATCCGCGATAAAGATTACAAAAAGCCTGAAAGAAGAATTTAAAACACAAATAATCTCATTGAATTTTATCTCACTTTTCGATAATATGTAAAATAGTAAAATCGGGGCGAAAGTTTTTAATTTTTGCTCATAAAAACAATAAAGGATACATATATGACTATCACTGAAATGCTTGGTCAGAGCGGACTTCTGACATTGCTTGGTATGTGTGTTGTATTCAGCTTTATTATTATCCTGATTATCTGCATGACTATTCTTAAAGCAGTTATTCATGCTCTTAAACTCGACAAAGATAAACCTGCAGACACACCTGCGGCTTCTTCTCCGGCACCTGCTGGAAACGATGGGGCTATTATTGCTGCTATTGCGGCCGCCGTTCACGACAAGGCATCAAAATCATAAAAAATTAGGGGAAAAA